>NZ_JBHZPG010000059.1:0-16367 GCF_042788005.1 Peribacillus sp. YIM B13472 | reverse complement strand
ATTCACATGGTGGTATTTGCGACGTAAATGAACGTCGTTGTGAAACTACAACTACTCCAACAACTAATACTCTTCCTTCTGAGCCATAAGCGCCGTCGTTCAAAGGCCTCTCTCCGCATCCGCATCATTAAAATTCGTTGTAATAAAATTATATTTTCTATTAATTTTTTTATTTAATTACCATTTATAGGGACAAACAGTCGTGCAATATAAAAACAAAAAAATATATTCTTCAGAAGGAGGTGAACTTTATGTCATCTAATTTCAATTTTTGCTGTCCTCGCTGTCAGAATAGGATCTGTTGTTGTCCCCCTCTTCATCAAGGGTCCAAAGGAGATAAAGGAGATCGAGGAATTGAAGGGGCCCGAGGACAACGGGGACCTCAAGGACCTCGAGGTCTCCAAGGAGTTCCAGGATCGACAGGACCACAGGGGCCAGCTGGATTAGCAGGGCCAACAGGAGCAACTGGACCAACAGGACCACAAGGACAACAAGGAATCCCAGGTCCAGCAGGAGGAGATGGGGGACCACAGGGGCCACAAGGAATTCCAGGACCTGCAGGACCTACAGGAGCAACTGGACCACAAGGGGTTCCAGGGTTAACAGGGCCACAAGGAATTCCAGGACCTGCAGGACCTGCAGGAGCTACAGGACCACAAGGTGCTACAGGGCCAGCAGGGCCACAAGGACAACAAGGATCAGTATTAGACTTTGCGGACTTTTTTGCGTTGATGCCTCCTGATAATGCAGCAACAGTTACCGTAGGTGGGGACGTAGACTTTCCGCAAAACGGACCTACTAGTGGGGGGGGATTTTCCGCAATGGTGTCAGTCCCGATCAATTTGTGTTGAGAGATATCGGTATTTACCAGGTCTTATTTCAGGTGAGTGTGACCGAAGCAGGCCAACTGATTTTAACTCTCAATTTCGCTGACCTAGCCTATACGGTGGTCGGACGAGCAACCGGTACGTCTCAGATAGTAGGAATGGCTCTTGTGCAAACATCAGTCATCAATTCAATACTCACTGTACGAAATCCTGCTGGCAATTCCACGGCGCTTACTATCACTCCTTTGGCTGGAGGAACAAGGCCTGTTTCAGCACACCTTGTTATCACGCGACTCAGATAGACGGGACAATAATATGACATACTCTATATCAAACCAAGTTGTCTTGTAGTCTGAATTAGTAGGTAACTTTCGATCCCCATAACAACTCGTTAATTAAAGCTTAAGAAATCACACCTCCCAATAATATGAAAAAGGAGCAAATGGGATTAGCCTGATTTTTTAAGAATCTCAACTCCTTTTTCAACTAACAGGTGGTTTAGTTTTATAAGAAAAAGTAAAAAAAGTCGATTCCCTTAACGTAGAGGAAATCGACTTTTTAGGTTGGAATTCTCTTAGTGTATAAAATTTCCGAAATGGTCGGTATAGCATTGTTGCTAACGTTCGTAAAAGTAGACTTTCTCGAACGGTGCTATTTCTTTACAAAACAGCCGGTTTTAACGTTCGTTTAAGTGTTGAAATAGTTTGCGGACGTTCGTCAAATCACTTACACTTTTACGAACCCTCTGAATGAAACCAATGCTTACGAAGACTACCAAATTGGTAGCCTTTTTGAATGTACGATCTTTTATATTATCGCACATTCAAAAGCACAGATAAAATTATTAAATAAAAGCAAAGAGGACCCCTCCTATCACTGATTGGAGGGGTCCTCTTTGCCAAAAACTAAACAATTAAAAGATCCTGAATTAGTTATTTATTGGATCTTTGATCTTTGATCGCAAAAACGAGGATAGAGGATGATACTAAGAAATAAAATTATAAATATTCGTCTGTTTTAATTATGTTCGTAAAAGTACACTTATATAGAAAAAGCGATGAATTATGTTAACTAGCTTGTATTCTGGTAACGACTATAACTTAAGGAGAAAATAGAATTAAAAAAGTTGTTGATTTAATAACTGATTTGCATATTGTATATATGGGAGAGGGGTTGAAACTTGTTAAATAACAATAATGATGAATTGAGCAAAAAGAAATTAAGTTGGACAAATGAAAAAATAACAAAAAATTCACCTGATGTATCTAATATGGTTACGTTAAAGAGCCATCCTTTAGTTAACAATCCTGTCTTAACTGGTTCTCAAGTAACGGATATATCAGCGAGCTATGTAGCAGATCCATTTATTATCGAAGAAAAAGGGACATATCACATGTTTTTTGAAGTTTATGACAAAAAATTGGGTCATATTGGTCACGCAATAAGTAAAGACGGATTGAAATGGCTTTATAATAAAATTGTATTAACTGACGGTACAAGTCATTTCGCTTATCCCTTCGTTTTTAAGATTAACGATTTCTGGTGTATGTTACCTGATAAGGGAGAAAATGGAGTTGGACTAAAACTTTATCGTGCAGTTAATTTCCCTGAAGTCTGGACACCGTATATCGAACTAATGAGCAGTGGTAACCATATTGATCCTACTCCTTTTGAGTGGAATGGGAAATGGTATATTTTATCATTTGATTTAGTCACTAACAATACTAATATTTATTATGCGGATTCAATTACTTCGACTTTTTGGACACCTCACCCGAAAAACCCGTTTCTAAATGGACAATATCTGCGTCCTGGTGGACGTCCTATACTGAATGACGGTTCAATTGATTTATTTATACAAGATGGGCGTAGTGGTTTGTATGGTGAAAAGGTATTTAGGTACAGAATCATATTTCTGACAACTACCGATTTCATCTTTGAAGTATCAGAAAAACCGATTATTGAGGCGAATAGAAACGGTGACTGGAATAGCAGTGCAATGCACCATGTTGACATATTATTTTCTAACCGCAACGTATTACCGATTATTGCTGTGGATGGGGCGGAGGGAGCTAACAATAACTATAAGTTTAGTATTGGAATATACACCATATAAATTTTTTAGGGTTAGGATGTGTCCTTTATGCAAACAGCAGAAATAAAATTTACAAGGTTTGCATGTTGATTTCTTAAATTGAGGAGTATTTTTCCAAGAAAATAAATTGATTGTATCTTCGACCCTACCTACTAATTGTCCGGGAACTGGTGGTGCAGGTTTTGTGGTAACCTGGTGCTTTTCAGGAACTATCTTTTCTCCTATTGGTCGTTTTTTTCATATACCTGGAGGCAGATCGGACTCTGGCTGACCTTCACCATGCCCTCCCCATATCCTCCCTTCTGGTCTTTGGTGTATTGGATATTGTATGAACTGTTGAATTGGATAGTAAGCCTGAATACCTTTTACATAACTAGATTTGTTGTCCTATCATTCAAATAATGAGGAGGTACATGATCTCACCGAAGATCATAGCCATAGAAAAAAGGCCCCAAATTGGTGGCCTTTTTAATGTGCGATTCTTTCAATTATCATACATTCGGAAAATGAAGTGCAAACTATCGGGGCAGAATATTACAGCACGTATTCCTGAAACGGTTTGTATAAAGCCTTTTACACTTTTCATCCAAAAATCCTTGATAGCAAACCCTTTTTTTCCTTCTTTTGATTAGTTAATTGAGCCTCAATTAACTCTAATTTATCCTCTAATTCAGTCTGTTTATTTATTTCGTCCTTCTTTTGTTCTTTCATGTACACATTAAAGGCATCTTTTAAATCTTTATCAGAACTAATTAAGTCTTTTACCAGTCCCTTTAGAACTTCATTATCCTCTTGGAGCTTGTTTATTCTGTTATCTTCAAGTAATTGTGTTTCATTTTGTTTTTCTACTAATTGAGATAAGCGAGTTACTTCTTGCTGCATACGTTTAAACTCATTACCTATTTGTATAAACATTTCATTAGCGCCACTTTGTTCAAAGGCTTGTCCGAGCAACAAAGCCATTTCTTTCGATTTTTCCTCTTGTTCTTTATCTGTTTGTAACTGATGATATAAGTTCTCCTTAATTAACTCTTCTTTCACATCATCAAACGTGACATTTCCACCACGATTGAACACTTCAATAATCTTCTCGATCTTTGGAAACTCGGTATGCGGAATCCAACGACCAGTAGTACGTTTATCAAACTCAATTAAGCCTTTATCGCACCAAGTTCGTAACCTAGGAACTTCAATGCCAAATCTTTCAGCAACGGGACCTATGGATGCCCACTTTATATCACTCATTCTGCTTCCTCCTACGAATAATTTTGTGATTCAGACTCAATTAAGACTAAAACTAATATGAAACATGTTTGTTTTAGAAAATTTATATATGTAGTTTCTTCATTGGTTTAATGCTGTTTTATTGTTAATTTAGTCTTATTATTACATGTTTCAGTCTTGATTTATATAACTTTCAAAATAAAAAAGCACCCTATTAAAGAGTGGGTTTGTAGGAGAATAACAGTCCCCAGTGGGCAACGTAATCAACCGGTAGTTCGGAGGTTTATAAGGAGGTTGACTCATAACGGATCCACGTCTCAAAAAAACAATCGATTGCTCTAAAATTGAGAAGAACGGACTATTTTGTCGTCCTTTATTGATTGCTATTATCTGGAAGTGTCTTTATAATAAAGAAACACAGAAATAAAATTTTAAAGAAAATGGGGTTACATTTTCTAAAAGGAGGGCATAGCTTATGGGAACAATATCTTTACCTAAGAGGAGAGAGACCATGAGTGAATTTTCCGGAAAGCCGATTAGACGCGTAAAAGTTTCTAAACAACGGCAGCTGACGATTCCAAAAGATTTTTATGATGCGATGAACCTAACGGATGAAGCGATTATCGAATTTAACGGGAAAGAAATGATGATTAAACCGGCTGAATTTGAAGTCGTCGATTTTTCACATGATATTTTAAAAGACCTAGTGGAACAAGGCTATGAGGGGCAAGACTTAGTTGATACCTTTACTCGCATAAAGGCTGATGTTCCTAGAGCCTTAGAACGTATGAAGGAAGAAGCCTTGCGAAATCCAGTCCTTACAGGAACGGGAAATTTAGACGATTTCTTGGATTCAGTGGAGGACGACGACGAAGATGAATGAACCATTGCCCTATTCGCTTAGTAATCGAGCTATAAAGCAATTAAAGAAAATAAGGAAAACCGACCGTATTTTATATGAAAAAATGGTCGGTGGTATCGACGCTATATGTCATGACCCCGATTTGGGAGAGCCTAAAAAAGGGGATTTAAAAGGATATAGTTCCCTGGATATCAGCCATATGAGGACGAATTATGAGCTGTGTTATAAGATTGAAGTGAATGAAAAGGGTGACTTAGTTGTCATTGTGATGATGGGACCACGCGAAAACTTTTGGGATGATGTCAAACGATATGTACAATTGTAGAAGTAAACCCCCACTTGGCTAAAGTGGGGGTTAGGATGGGTCTGCGGGCTACTTTTAATTGCTCCTGTATCTTTCTATTTCTTACATGCAGATTTAACTCCCTAAGCTTTTAAAATAGCTTGTGATTTTAGAAGCTTATTCCCAACTTGATTGTTTAAATAAAACTTAAAAGAAAATACAAATATAACTAAAAAGTCATGTATCTGGAAATCTAATTGGAGTTCTATAAACTATCAAATTTACTTGTTTTTTGGTAGCAATTGTTGGATAATTAACCATAACAAAATACGGACGAAAAAAAGAACCTCAACGTGTCTAAGTGGTGCTACCAACACCCTTAAACCGTTCCCCCTAATTGCCCTAGGGAAAACACCTGTCGAAGTTCTTTGTAACTTACAATATTGTACATTCATTTTAGTGTATTTTACTGTTAGTTTCAAGGAAAAAATGTTGTTTCTTTCATAGACCACATTTAAAAGACGCTGTTTCCCTTAATCTTTATCGGGATCAGTGTCTTTTTTATTGTCCTCTAAGGAGGAAATACGATGTTATCAGGAAGAATTGAAAATTTTAAAGACTACAGCAAGTTTAGCAGCATAAAGGAATTTAACAACACGATTGAAATGTTCCTAGCCGAACATAAAAAAGATTTCACTAAAGGAGAACTAGTCGCGTTCAAACGCCTGGTCAGATTCTCCGCAAAATACGCAGGTGTAGCCAACGCCAAGATCGGAACGCTAGTAAAAGCCATCAATGAAAAATTGAATGGGTTTGGGGTAAGCCGATCCACTTTTGAACGGATGCTAAGAAAAGCAAAGGATTTAGGTATCGTATCCATCGTAAATACGAAGAAATCTAAAGGTGGCAAAGGACATAATGTCTATATTTTCAATACAATTGATGTATTAAAAAAGAGAAAATTGACGTATTGCGAAAATCAAGAGAAACCTTGCGACAGTAGGGACGAATCCTCCCATTTTGAAAAGGAAACTAGTAATCTTTTAGAAACTAGCAAGAAAAAGAACTTAAATATACGTAAAGATGTTAATTTAGATTCTACTTTTACGGCTTCTTATGTTCCTAAAGAATTTGTCCAGGCTGTTAAACCTTTCTTTGATCATGCAGCCATGATTGAAGATTTTTGGAAAAGTGTTTTCCTTGATACGAAAGCCATTTCACACATAGTCGAACAAGAAACCATTACATATACGGCTATAAACGCCTTTAAACAGTCCATTAGAGGCTATAAACGAGGAAAAGTAAAAACCAATCTGGTTCGTTATTTCACTGGTACTTTTAAGAGACTCATGGATCGGACATATTCGGAGCTTCCTTTAGACGTTTTTTCAACCAGTAATTAATAAATCTCAATAATAAGCCACCAGTACATATTTTTTTGCGTGTTTTAAATGCCCTTTGTACGATTTTATAAAGTTAGAATGATTTAAACAGCCTTTACAGGTGTTTAAATTTTTTTCGAGTATTAAACTACTAAAAAAATTTAAATAGCCAAAATGAGCCTTATAAAGGCTTTTAAGAACCTTATATATCAAGGTTGGCGCCTTATAGATTGTGGAAGGTCTCTATACTTATTTATGTGAAAATTGTCCAACACTGTTTGGAGTAGTTTCTCGTTTTTCTGTTAGAAGATAAGGTGGAGATACTGATATGACCCAAGTGTTCTAAGAAAGTAGCAGCATGTATTGGAGAAGGGCACTTATTTGTACTTTTTAACCAAATCGAGGATAGCAATTTCAATAAGATCGGATTTATTGAATTTCTGTTGGTCTGCGAAGCTATCCAGCAAAGCCCCAACTTCCTCATTTATGACAATCGTCTTCCGTACCTTTGTGCCTTTTTCTAAAGTCACTACCCTTTGATACAAGTCATCTCCATGACTATCTTGCTGGTCGTTAAGAACATACCCTCTTATTAAATCTCTAAGAATCGCTCTTTCTTCTGGTGTGAATTCTGTGTGAATCGAACTTTTATCTTGAGTTCGTACGCTATTCACATCGAGGGGAATAGGATGTGAATCCTTTTTCGTGTCGTGTGAACTTTGATTCACATTGAATGCATGTATAGGTGTAGTCTGTTTCACCTTAGGGTGACTATTCTTCGATTTGATGAACTCAAACACTGATGTATAAAGAGGTTCTTCCCCTTCCCCTACATAGTGCCAGCCCTTTTGACCAGAGTTTCGATACTCGTATCCAGCATTGTGTAAAGCTTCTTTTAACTTCTTCTCACCAATATGAACTTTCTCTTTTGCGATCTTGGCTATGGTATTTCCGGTTATCAATAGGTCGTCCAATATTTCCTTGATTTTCATGATTCACATTCCCTTCACACTGATATCACTCTTACTTCACCTATTCTACATTCTGGTGTGAATTTCCTCCGATATTTCGAACGGAATTACCAAATACCCTTACACCATAAATCCCTGTTCAGTTCTAGCCAATGTCTTTCAAATGTTCTAGATCTTTAGTTTCTTTAATGTGATCTCGATTCCTTTAAAAAAGGAAAATGAATCCCCCCCCCCCCCGGCAATAGACTGCATAGCTAACCTTCTGGAGAAACTACTAAGATGAACAACCATGCAACACTAAATCGTAGAATAAGAGTCCAATTATTTTCTAGTAATCCTTGGAAATGTAAGCGCTTTCTGTTATAATAAGAATGGGTTGGATGGCATGTGTGGCTGTCATAGTATCTGGCGTAGGCGGGGCCGATATCGGAAGAGGACTTAGAGGAAATATCCTTTTTTAGCTGAATAAAATCATACATAAACCATAAAAGTGAAAGACGATAAACCCCTTGGCTCCCAAGTGGTTTATTTTGGTGTAACTGCGAACAACATCGCTAAGTTTCGTCGAAAAAACCAATAAAAAAATAAAAAAAAGAGAAGGTTTCCTTCTCCTTTTTTTTATAACATTCAATAAAATAGGGGGACGCAAAGGGGACATTGGTCGAAAGTAGGGGGACCTAAAGGGGACATTGATTAACATTTAGTGATATCACTAAATAACTGTTTTTTTAATTATCATTTAAGACCCACTTCAGCCCACCTATATCAATCAGGAGCCCCATGTAAGCCCACCTGAAAGAAATTAACGATATCATATAAAACACTAGGCTTTGCCTAGGATATCACCCTTGGTGATATCAGTTTTTCCTTATGCTCTTCTCTCTTTCCTCACTCTTCCCAGAACTTCATAGCTTTTTTATCATCGGTATAAACAGTTACGTGTTTTTGTTTCTTTAAGTTTTGATAAGGTTCGCCTTCGCCAGTTAGTTTACGAAGCTCTTCATGCTGCTTTTCAACACGATTTAACAGCTTATTTAATTCAAGAAAATCAGCTTTTTCAGAAGCAAAAATGGCTCCGTAGATCCTCTTTTCACCATAGACTTTTGAAATACTCTAGAAATAATGCTGCACCAGCACAAATAGATATTACTGTAACCTTACTAACTCTGGATTCAGAAACATTGCCAATGGGAACGCGAAGATTGTTTATTTTGACGACTGGTTTAAGTCTAAAATAATAAAAAGCTTCGCATTTTGATACATAAAAGTTGTAGTTTTCGCTAACTGGAATATAAAACATTATTTCTTCTTCTGGTGCTTTGATTTCATTATTCATTTTCGACATCCTCCTTAAGGTCAACAAGGAGGTTAGAACGCATAAAAAATAGAGGAAAACAAAATAGAACGAAATACTCCAGTCTGTTTGGGACAAGTATTTTCATTCTTTTATTTTCCTCCGATAAATCCATATGGAATTATCACAGCAGAACTACTGCTGCCACAGCATTTCTGTGCTGTGTATTTGCTAAATCATTATTTTAGTAACCATTCTTATTAGTATCCACTTTTTGGTTCCTCTGTTTTTCAACGAACTAGCCTACCGAGGCCGTTCCACGGGCTATACTATATTATATGCAGTGGTAATATAGGGTAGAACAACTAAAAAATAAAAAGGCAAGGTGTAGTCACCTTACCTAAACTAAAGGTGGAATGAACTACAGTTTGACAGGGATGGAACTAATGAGGCCTGAAGATATCCGAAACAAAGAAGATTATAAATTGATTTTGATAATAAATACCGATAATATTGATCCGGAGTTATTGGAGCAAATAAAGGTTGGTGCTTTAGTTGTTTGTGCATTAAGCCTCTGGATGATCGCTTACCAGATGTATGCGAACTTCGGAGAACTTATTGACGTTTTAGCTGCACTTGTAAACAAAGGGAATTGAAAGGAATGAAAAATACTTTAGTAGCCATAGGGATTCTTGCCGTTTTAATTATCGGGGGAAGTATTTTTTATTTTTCAACTCAACCTACGAATGCAGAATTACCTACGCTGAACAATTAAAATCAGATGTTCACGAGTACCTAACCAACGAGAAGAATTACGATGAAGCCAGCATTGAAGAAATTAAAGTGATCGATAACGCTAAGGTAAATGGAAAGAAACGATTTGAGATCGCCGTTGTATTTAAGGACGATAAAGACAGCGTATATTACTACCAGTATGAAAAAAAATCCGGGAAAGTAGAACAATTTGCAGTGACTGGCACAAAACACAAGGAATGAAGTTACTAATACCTAAAAAAAAACTGGATCTTAGATTACCAAGTAATCATTTGTTTGTGTTGAAAGATCCATAGTCAAGAAACAACCTATATCACTCCGTAAGGGGATTTCCTATAATGTCATTATAGGAAAAAGCGTTCGCATAAGGCGAATACAGATAATTAGGCGAATAAGTTTTGCGAAAAGTGATTATACTCTTAAAAAAGGGTATTGAAAAAATGCGTACAAGTAGTTTTAAACAACGTGTATGAAAATGTTTTAAACAACGTGTATGAAACGTGTATAACTTTTTCACGCTGTATGTTGAAAAAAATACAGAAATACGATATGCTTATAAAGTGTACTGTTTACTTAAGTAAACAAGTCCCCTCGAACCCTGGCAGGAACGAGAGGAAAAAATTTTACATCCTCAAGTAACTTACTTAGTTACTTTCGTTAAATGTTTTTCAACTGCTTTGTCTACGGAATTTTGATGCCATCTGGCAATGGCTAAAACACCCCAATATAAAGCACCTATTAGAAGTAAAAGCAGTAATACTTTTACACCCAAATAGCCGAAGAAGAAGGCTACTAGCTTGTTTGCAGGCATTGACCAAGAGTAAGCAGTACCAAAGCATTCGATGAAATGCAATACTGTTTCTCCGGCTATTAAAGCAACAAGCCATTTGTAGAGTAACATAATATTTTTCTTCATATGAGTTTCCTCCTTTCTAACCGTTTTTGCAATGGAAACAAGGGAAAATGGATACTGCAAAATCCCAACAACTACCTTTCAATTGATTTTGACACAGCTAAAGTAACCACTTGTAGGGCTCGTGTCAATACATATTTTTCTATATATAGCAGTATTGACAATACAAACCCTGTAATACAAAAAGCACAGCAAAAAAAAGCCCATTGAAGGCTATTTTTTTTGGAATTTTTTGAATAACCCAAAAAGTAATCAACCCCTTATACATCTTTACGGACTCCTAAAAATCGTAATTTTAAGTAGAGGTAATCAATTCTGATTGGTTATTTTGTCAAAAAATTCCATTTAAAGTATTGGGTATAAGCCTAATTATTATAACATAATAATAGAGTAATAATCAACTATTAAATGTATCCAAAACGACATTTTTTTACCGTTTTCGAGATAATAGTAGATAAAATAGAGAAAATTGGTGTTAAGGTGTCAAATAGATGCCTGGGTTCGATCCCTTGAATAAAAAATCCCCCAGTGATTCCTTGGGGGATTTTTTATTCGTTTCTAATATATATGTATTTACTATCCTCTTTTGTAAACCTATTTATCCTTTTTTCTTTAGCTTTCCTGCTTTTTGTACTTTATCTTTTCTATCTTCAATTATTTTTAAATCTTCTTCTATCTTTTCATCCGGTTGATTTTTAGTTGTCTGTTGAGCTACCAGTTGTCGTTGCTGTTGCATTGAAGATTTTTAGCTATGTTTTAGGGATAGTAAGGTTATTTAAAACAGACCTGGTCCTGTCCTACATTTAGATTGCCTAAGTTTAATTGGTGTTGCTGCGTATTTTCAGAGTCCTCTAGTGTCCGTTAAAGAAGCATTAAAGCTTCTTTAACGGTTACTGGTAGTAGTTTTTTTTCTAGAAACTTACTCTTTTTCTTCTTTGATTAGTTCCATTAGAAAAAGAGCTACTGATTAGCTCCTACCTTTGACTAACCTGTCGTAAAGTTCTTTTTGTTTTGAATTTAACTGTTCATATCTCTTCGTTTCCTCATAATATTTAATAAATCTATCTCTCTGTTGAGTCTGAAAGGCCTGTGCTCCTGGATAATGCTTTTCACAATACCAGCCTATACCTAGCTAGCTTATCCCAGTCATACAGCCTAAGTGAAGGCTCATAACTCGTATTACAGAACAAACATTTTTTCATAAAACACCTCTAAAAAATAAAGATCGTTTAAACCCGTAACCGTTGCCCACTCCGGGACTGTATGGCCCTCCAAATACATAAGTAACACCATTCCTTTGTATAAAAAGAATCTAAGCTGCACAAAGCTTAGATTCCTTAATAAATATTAACCCTATAAAGTTATCTAATTTAGAATTCTATAAGAGTTATAAGTTTAGGAAGGGCAGACTAAAGTCATTAAAGTATCAGCCATAAAGCAGCTGGTATGAGGGTATTCTTATTTGTCCTGACCCCCATAGAAAGAGCATAAGGAAAAACTGTCCCCAACAACGTTGTGGTCCTAGGCAAAGCCTAGTGTTTTAATGGGTACATGAATTCTTTACAGGTGGGCTGATGTGGGACACCTGATTTTTCTCAAGTGGCCCCTATTGAACGGCATTTTTTTCTTAAAGTAAGGTTCTTACTGCATCGAAATGAATAAAATTACTTAAAGAAAATAAAGAAGATGGATTAGTGAAAAACACTAAAATGTTTCAATACGTTGTTCATTTCTTCTTCCGTAATGCCGATATAGCTTAAAGTAACGGAAGGGTGCGAATAATTTAGGATCCGTTGCAAAAATGGCGATATCCTTCATGACTTTGTAAAACCAGATTAAAAACCGTATGGTTGACTTTTTCAATTTAGGGAATACTAAAATGTGTATTTATCAATTGGATTTTTATAGTACATGTTTAAAATGTCTAACATTTAATATTATTATAAATTTTATTATGTACACTCCTTGTGAACTTTTGAATTTTAAGCTACACTTGGATTAAGATAAATAACATTAACATTAACATTAACATTCCTTCTAAAGTGGATGGACTATAAAACAAAAAAAAGAATCAGGTGCTCGAACACCCGATTCAAATATTTTTCATGATGTTTGTTTTTGATGTCTGTTTACCTTGTTTAATGTGTTTTGGTAAAACAAAATGGTAAAACAAAAGTATTGCAACAACTGTCTAACCCCATTAGATGGTTGTTTTTTTTTGTTTTTTTGAATTGCCTAAATATCCGAAAATGATAATCCCTAGTTTAAAGTCCGATCCAGATGTAATGAAGCTTGATAACTCCGTAAAGACATTCGCTAAATCTGAAACTAACGTTAACAATTCTAATATTTGCATTGATCAGTCCCCCCTTCTCAGCAAGGGACAATCACCAAAAACATTCTAGGTTGCTGTACTCTATTATAACCTTAAATCCAGATTCTGAAAGTATTAAATTTAGTTAATTTCTTTTACTATTAGATATAGTGTTTGTTTTTTGGACTGTTGATTTTCAACAGTCCAAAAATTGAGGATTCTATTAATGATAGTTCTACGTAACGTACTTGAGATATAGCAGCATACTTTATTATTTTTAGATTCAATTATTTAATTTCCCAGAACGTCATTCCTTTTTATTGATTGTGTACAAAAACGCTGAAATGTTTCAATGCATTTTGGGTTTCTTCCTCGGTAATGCCAATATAACGCAGCGTGACCGAAGGGTGGGAATGATGGAGGATCCGTTGCAACATGGCAATATCTTTGGTCGCCTTGTAAAACCAATAGCCAAACGTTTTTCGCAAGGTATGGTTGCCAACATGTTGCACGCCAGCGAACTCTGCAGCCTTATTTAATTGCCGGTAGGCCTGAGTAGGGGTTATGGGGCGTTCTCCCTTCCTAGAGGGGAATAAACAGGGACTCTGGACGTTTTTGGCGTACTCATAGACCTCCTGGAAGCAATTCGCGATATAGATGTCGCGGATTTTTTGCGTTTTACCTTCCTTGACCCGGAGAATCTTGTTTTGTTTGCTTTTAAGGTCCAGAATCTGCTTCGTGTTGAGCTTGAGTAGGTCCCCGACACGTAGGCCGGTCTCGCAGCCTACAACAAACAGGATGTAATCACGTTCCGAACAATGGCGCTTCAGCGCCCATTTCATATCTTCTAACTGCTGCTGATCCCGGATTGGCTGCACATCTTTTGGTTGCGTCATCTTCATCGACCTTTCTCTATTCAAACCCTTATGTACCAACGATTTGAATGTACGATTTTTTCTCTTTTATTAGTATAAAAAGAAAGAAAGAAAAAAGGCAATGAAATCAAGGTTTTGAATGTATGATAATTAGCATAATCATACATTCACAATCGCATTTTTCTAGTGGTTCCGTATCATGAGTTCCTTTTTTATTGGCTCGAAAGGATATGCGTAACTGAATGATTTGATTACATAGTAGTAGGGGGAGCTTATAGAAGGCTCCATTTTATCATTCTCTCTTTTTTCTCTGTCTAACCTGTAGGGATAATACCAGATCGCTTTCATTCTTTCTTTCATAATATATATAGTAAAGAATTTATAATGAAAAATCTTACAATTAAAATGTTAAATCAATGCAAAACTAATAGTTTCTTATCGGAATCAATAATAACAAAGTAGGGGAGGAAGTAAATACAAGATGGCAGATAATCATTCAGAGGGAATTTTCAGCGAACCTGTCGTTATTGGAGGCGTGGGTGGAAGTGGAACTAGAGTCGTAGCAGAATTATTAAAAGAACTAGGGTATTATTTAGGCCCTTTGAATCATTCGAATGACAATATAGAATTTGGTAGGCAATTTGGGCAATCTGAATGGTTTAAAGAAAATTATAAAAATAATAAACAGGCTATTTTCGAACGGTTAAAGATATTTGAGGAAGGCATGTTGAAATCCCCAGATTTCAATCATTCTAATTATATAGGTTGGGGATGGAAAAACCCACCAACTCATATTTATATTGAATTCTTGAATAAATACTTTAAGAAAATAAAGTATATACATGTAATACGTCACGGGTTAGAAATGGCATATAGCGGTAATCAAAATCAACTTTCCCATTGGGGAGACTTGTATAACATAAAACCCTCTTCAAAGGTTGATCCGAAATCCAGTCTTCAATATTGGTTTGCATCTAATGAAAAAGCGATAAGATTAGGACAAGAACTGTTTAATCACAATTTTTTACTTATTAACTTTAATCATTTATGTGTTAATCCACAAAAGGAAATCAGCAGGCTTATAAAGTTTTTGGAATTGGATCAATCGAATTTTAACATTGAACAATTGGCAATGTTGATTCACCACCCAAAATCATGGGAAAGATATAAACAGCATGATTTAAGTATTTTTACAGAAGATGATTTTGATTTAGTAAGGAAATTAGGATTTGAAATATAAGATTTAAGGTATGGGGCAAAATTTAGAAAACTTGGGTTGAACTCGGTTGAAATCTTTCCCACTTTGTTTATCCATGTAAATATCTAGTTCATTAAGCCCCTTCTCTTTCTTGGAGTGGTACTAAATCGAAAAATGAAACAACAGACCATAATGGAATAAGTGAAACAAAAGGAAAATCCATATAATAGGTCAAACAACAGATAAAAAACCTCTGTGCGTTAGCGTCATAAAAAGGCCGCCATTTGGCGGCCTTTTGAACGTGCGATTCTTTCAAAAATCATACATTCAAATTCGAGTAAAGAAATCTCCTTACAAGAATTCATAAATTTAAAAGGTTTAGTTTGGAATTTTAGTGTGTCTTAAAGAACTATGTCCTATCACGATGATTGTTGTAAGAAGAAAAAACGCTGCGATAATGACCATCATGATGATCAGTTTGTCCAGATAAATAAGTAACCTGTCCAAGCAATCGTTTACTTTAGTAATACTATAAATTGTAACTACTACTCCGAAACTATTTCATAGTACTTTAGTCCTATTCTATTTCATTTTCGAAAAAAAGTTACAAGAAAGGATTGTGGTTTTTTGGAAAATTTAGGCGATAAAAAACCAATAAACAGTAACTGGGGTTCTGTCTGTTTTAACGACAGCGACTGTTTTGGCAAAAATTCAAGATTTGAAAATAAAAATCCATGTAAGTCTTGTGGGTCTTGCGATTCTGCTTGCAAATGCGATTTTAAAGCTCCAGCCCGCCAACTCGCTGCACCATTAAACAGCGACTGTGTCCTAGTTAATTCAGTTGTAGGCTCAAAAGCGATACAAAAGGTTGCAGAAGCAACACTTCCTTTTACCGCGTTTACTCCAGCAATTCCAGCAGGATCCACTATTGTTTCAGTAGCTGTTGTACCGAATCTAGCTGGTGTTACACGTAACACGTCAATCATTAGAGACAAAGTCGTTAACATCGGGCTTATTCCTGTAGCTATTACGGTAACATATACGGCACCAGGAACAACCACTCCTGTTTTAACAGCCACACTTTCAACGAGTTTACCATTCCAGGAGCATACAGATTTTCCAGGTGCCTGCCCTGAGGATATGGTAGTAGAACCCCCATTAGTGGTAGAAGGGATCTTTGCTCAACCAGGCGTTCCAGTCATCGGCACCACGGGACTTGTTTCTACCAATGCTATTTTAGTCAAGATCGTACTACGCACTACAATTACAGTTACTCGACAAGTTATTGTGGATTCACATGGTGGTATTTGCGACGTAAATGAACGTCGTTGTGAAACTACAACTACTCCAACAAC
>NZ_JBHZPG010000058.1:0-18270 GCF_042788005.1 Peribacillus sp. YIM B13472 | reverse complement strand
CGTTGGACTACTTTAAGGGGACTTAAAAAATTGTCGATGCAGGCGATGCTTACTTTCGCTGCCATTAATTTAAAGAAAAATGCTAACTGGACACGGAGAGATCGAGAATGGTAAAAATCGAATTTGGAGAGGAATAATGTGATCCGGGATGAGATCATTCCGAACCTCTTTTGGAGACAAAAAGCTGACGTCATTTTTGATGTCAGCTTTTTTAAATTGTGCTCAACCATGTTCCTTGAGCCTTTTCCCTTTCTTAAAATGAAATACGATCGTGGTGCCGAAAATCAGCAAAATAAAGGCAAAAAAGATCGCAGACGGTATTTCGATCCCTGCAACGGCCATTAGCATTTTTATAGCAATAAATCCGATAAGGACATAAGCGGCAGTTTCCAATTCAGGAACCTTATCTATCAATTTGAGAAATAACCCCGCCACTCCCCGCATCATCAAGACACCAATCATACCGCCTGTCAAAAGGACCCAGACTTTTTCACTCACCCCGAATGCGGCCAAGACACTATCGACGGAAAATGCTATATCCATCAATTCAACTGCTGCAACCGTTCCCCATAATGTACCAAACATACGGATCAGTATGCTGTTTTTACTCATTCCCTGGATATCTTCATCAATTCCAGCTTGTTTCTTTCTTTTATTCCTAAAGTATTTAAAAGAGAGCCAGCCAAGGTAGGCGGCCCCAATCACCTTCACCCACCAAAGCTTAATGAGGAAAACACCGATTCCTATCGCAATGAATCTAAAAGCGTAAGCACCTAATAAACCATAAAAAAGGGCTTTTTTCCGTTGTTTTTCAGGAAGGTGCCTGACCATTACAGCTAATACCAGAGCGTTATCCGCTGATAGTAATCCTTCCATTAATACGAGCGTTCCAATCAATCCCCAGCTCACCGGGTCGGATAAAACCTCCCCCCACATATGCCAGTCAAAAAATTGAGCATACGTTTGCATGATGTTATTTAACCACTCTGACATGATAAAGACTCCTCTGCTACTATAACAGCAAAATTAGAAAACCTTTTAAAATAACATTGTTCCCCGTTATGATAAAAACTAACTCTACTTTTATTTAAACACAAAATAAATACGTTGCATGACAACGTATCATTCGATGCTTATTAGAAATTCATTTTCATTTCATCATACTCTTCCATTTAAATAAAATCAACGAGACCAACCACTATGAGAGCCTTTGTTTACTCGTCCACTCTGGCGGCGTATTTTTATCCCAATATATTTTCCCGATATTATAATGGGTGGCAAATGAATCATGATGGGTATGATAGTGAAAATCGAACCAATGCCCCTCCAGTGGAGGATTTTCCTGCCTGACATGGAATCGGATGATATCCTTCCCGCTGATTGAATCATAAATATGAAATATCTTCTCGGCCCTGCCTGCACTCGGCTGCTCAGTGATGGTTAATTGCTGTAATTTTTCATCTGGAAATTGTGCAGCCATTTCTGTAATGGCTTCTTCCATTTTTGGTAATATGGCCATTTTGAACTCATCGCCAATTTTAGGATTGATCTTTTCGCCAAATTTCATAAATGCGTTTTCCTCTGCCTTATTCAGAATGCCCGATAAAAATTCTTCCCGGTTGAATTCTTCCTCACGTTCAGTTGAATTCTGAGAAGGAAGATAGGCTAATCCCTCTTCTTCCACTAATCCTTTTTTAGTATCCTTTAACGAATCGGCTTCCGCTAGCCACGCCAGATCTGAAGGAGTGACAAGACCAAACGTCAAAACGGATACTAAAATGACGAGACTTTTCCTGAACCAAACCGCTGCTTTCAACTCACACTCCCCCTCCTTTTTTGTATTGTCTTTATATTTAGTATACTTTTATTTTTTGGTAATTACGAATATATAGTTACCCATGTTTTGAAAATCAAAAAAAAGGATATATACCTATATAAACATTATGAACCAGAACTTTTTTAGTAAATATCAACAATTTTACATTTTAATGAAGGATTTTGACGATTATTGGAGAAATTAATTAGATTCAAGTCTTTTTAAGGAGGGGTCTTATATGGCTTCGACTGCCATGGTGGCTTTATGTCTTGTAACATTAGCATTTTTCGTATATTTATCATTTGCTGATTAAGAATAAATGAATACCTACGAAAAATCTCCTTGTCATTTTTCTACAATGACAAGGTTTTCTTTTCACTCAAACATAAGCCTAACCTTTTGGCAGGTAAAAGGACTGAATAATGGAGGAATCATTTTGGAAAACAACAATGAAATCATTAAAGATAAGGATTACAAAAGGGAAACAGATAAAGGGAACGCCGGAATGGTCGTTACAGCTCATCCCGTAGCCACTTCCATTGGGGAAAAAATATTACGTGAAGGTGGAAATGCTGTCGATGCGGCTGTTGCCATCCAATTTGCCCTAAATATTGTGGAACCCATGATGACTGGTATCGGCGGAAGTGGTTTCCTAATGGTATATAACGCTAAAGATAAAGAAACGAAAATATACGATGGCCATGTAAGGGCACCTAAAGCCGCACATCGAGACATGTTTCTTGATGAAAAAGGGGAAGTCATCCCATTTAAAGAAAGATCAATCAAAGCTACAGCGGTTGGCATCCCCGGAATACTGAAAGCTATGGATGAAGCACTCGCCGAAAATGGCAGCAAGCCATTAGCGGACCTCATCGAGCCATCCATTGAATTTGCTGAAAAAGGAGTTCCCGTCAATTGGGTTCTTTGCGATGCACTTAAAAATTTTGAATATCGATTGGGTGATGAAGCGCGTAAGTTCTTCATGCCAAACGGAAAAGCGTATCAAGATGGCGATTTGCTCATAAAAGAAAAACTGGCGAATACCTATCGGATATTACAGCGTGAAGGCATTTCCGCTTTTTATGAAGGTGAAATCGGAGAGGGCATCATTTCCTGCATCCAGGAACTTGGAGGGTTCATGGAGCTTTCTGATTTAAAGGACTATAAAGCTACTATAGATGTACCCATGTATGGGACTTATAAGGATTATCTAATCGCATCTTCGAATGCCCCAAGTGCTGGCGGATTCACTGTCATCCAAATCCTAAAAATATTGGAGAGCTTCCATATAGAACAATATGATGTCCGTTCTTGGGAAAAATATTATTTAATTGCAGAAGCGATGCGTCTGGCATTTACAGATAAAAAAGCATTTCTCGCTGATCCCGAATTTGCCGAATTGCCATTGGCGGGTCTCATGCATGATGATTATATAGCTAAACGCCGCTCATTCATTAATTTCAAGTCAAGAAATAATGCCATTGACTTCGGAAACCCTTGGATTTATGATTCCGTGCAACAAAGGGAAGTCATTCCGCAACCTAATGAAGAAGAGATCAGTGAAACGACACATTTCACTGTCCGTGACAGATGGGGTAATATCGCAGCATGCACTTCTACAGTGGAACATCCATTCGGATCAGGCATTATGGTTTCCGACTATGGTTTCATGCTGAATAACGAACTGACTGATTTTGATTCCATTCCAGGCGGCATGAATGAAGTGCAGCCCAATAAACGCCCAGTCAGCTGTAAAAGTCCGACCATCATCTTTAAAGACGGCGAACCGATTCTGACGTTAGGTTCACCAGGAGGACCAACCATCATCAGTTCAGTCGTACAAACAATCATTAATGTACTCGATTTAAAAATGGATTTGAAAGCAGCCATCGAAGAACCTAGAATTTTCACTCCGATGGGCCCTCATATTGAATGGGAGCCTGGAATGGATATGACTAGCAAAGGCCAATTGGAAGCAATGGGCTTCGCCTTTAATGAAGTTCCCCACTCTATAGGGAATGTCCAAGCGATTCAAATCAACCCTGATGGCTCGAACTATGGTGCTGCCGATTCAAGCCGGGAAGGCTGTGCCATGGGTCTGGACGAAACAGATTATAAATCGTGATCACTGGATGGAAATGAAGCCAAAATGGAATTTGGATGTTTTTCTTTTTATTACCTCAAATCCAAATTCCTCAAAGCGGGAGCTGCGGTAATGGTCTTTCAACACGACTCTCTTGCGCGCAACCCGCTTGGCTTCTTTCATTATTTCCACCGATAGATCCTTACCATCCGCAAAATGAGTCAGTCCCCTGATTCCATTCGATTCCTGAATCGTTTCTTCAAACATGGGATCGAAATATACGACATCAAAATGATTATCCGGCAATGTTTTCAATATTTCGTAATGATCACCGTGCATGACCTCAACTCTTCTCATCGCAGAAATCATTTTTTCTTCTGCATCCTCCCATGTTTTCATTCCACGGTCCACGAGCAAAGCCAAATATTGATTTCCTTCCAATGCGACAACCTGTCCATGTTCACCCACTGCAAAACTTGCGACAATTGCATCAGAGCCCAATCCCAAGGTACAATCAAGCACAGCGTTCCCTTCATTTATATCTCCGGCAATGAGAAATGGATCACTCTCTCCGCGCATTATTCTTTTTATACGGATCATCGCTAGGTTCGGGTGAAAAAAGAATGGTTCTTTTTCCTGGTATCGATATAACTCCATCCGCTTTTTACCAAAAACAAGGCAATCATCTTCATTCTGTTCCGCCTGGATATCTCTGACCGATCTTTTTCTTCTGGCTATAAAGGGGATTTGTAATTCTTCAGCTAACCTTTTGGCTAATATCATCGTTTCTTTATCGGCTCTTCCTACTGTTGTGACAAACATGAATCCTACCCCTTCATACTCTCTTAAAATTTGAAAAGAATGCCCTGTTTCCAGGACATTCCGCTTCATCACTTATTTACTTACTGAACGCTGCCAATAAATTTTCCATGATAGCTTCCATTGGCTGTCCTTCTATATCATGGCGTGGAATGAAATGTACGACCTCTTTGCCCTTTAAAAGAGCCATGGATGGTGAAGAAGGTTCTATTCCATCGAAGTATTCGCGCATTTTAGCTGTCGCTTCCTTATCTTGGCCTGCGAATACAGTTACCAAATGATCTGGCTTATTGTCCGCTTGGAGTACGGCTTGAGTAGCAGCTGGACGGGCTAACCCGGCAGCACAGCCGCAAACTGAATTCACGACCACAAGTGTCGTACCTTCTACCGATTCCATAAAGTTTTCAACCGCTTCAGCGGATTCCAACTCATCAAAACCTGCCTGCACCAGTTCCGCGCGCATTGGTTTCACCATTTGTTTCATATATTCATCATATGCCATCGACATAAAAAAACCTCCTTGGTTACAATTCTTCAATTAGTATAATGATACTATATTCTTGAGTGCATATGCAAAAAAGACGCTTAAAGCTTTGTAAAATTTCATTGTTCTTCACAAAAAAACATGGTGACAGAATCCAGTTTCATTCTGCCACCATGTTTTAGTCTTCCTTTTAACTTAAACTTTCATCACTCCGCCTGAGCTGGCATTCGTCACAAGTTTGGAATAACGTGCTAAATAGCCTGTCCTGACCTTTGACTCGAAGCCTTTCCAATTGGCTTTGCGTTTTTCGAATTCTTCATCGGAAATTTCCAATTGGATTTTACGATTATTCAAATCCAATTCGATGATATCTCCATCTTCAACAAAGGCGATCGGGCCTCCCTCAGCTGCTTCCGGGGATATATGACCAATGCTTATGCCTCGGGATGCCCCTGAAAAGCGGCCATCGGTGATCAAACCGACTTTCGCTCCAAGTCCCCTCCCGACGATTTGGGAAGTGGGTGCCAACATTTCCGGCATACCCGGCCCACCTTTAGGCCCTTCGTAACGAATGACCACTACATCCCCTTCTTTAACCTTTCCGGTAATGATTCCGGAAAGTGCATCTTCCTGGGAGTCGAAACAAATGGCAGGACCCCTGTGATAACCGCCCACTGATGCGTCAACTGCGCCCACTTTTACGATGGAGCCTTGAGGAGCAAGGTTACCGAACAATACCGCAAGCCCGCCACGCTCAGAATGCGGATTATCCAATGGATGGATTACATCCTTGTCCAATATTTCACAACCGGCAACATTTTCGCGGAGCGTTTTACCTGAGACAGAAAGGCAGTCCCCATTAAAGGCACCTGGTTTTTTGAGTAACTCGTTAATGACGGCACTTACACCACCGGCATTATGTACATCTTCAATATGATAATCGGATGCCGGTGCGATTTTCGCTAGATGCGGTACGCGGTTAGCTATTTCATTTATGCGTTCCATTGGATATTCAAAACCTGCTTCATGTGCCAATGCAAGTGTATGAAGAACAGTGTTGGTCGAACCGCCCATCGCCATATCCAAGGCAAATGCATTATCAATTGCATCAATCGTTACGATATCACGAGGCTTGATATCCTGTTTGATTATCTCCATCAACTGTTTAGCGGATTTCTTAACGAATTCCTTACGTTCTTCGGCTACCGCCAAAATCGTTCCATTTCCCGGAAGCGCAAGTCCTAAGCCTTCTGCCAGGCAGTTCATGGAGTTTGCCGTGAACATTCCTGAACAAGAACCGCAAGTAGGGCAGGCAACTTGCTCGATTTCCTGCAAATCTTCTTCATTGATATTACCTGCTTGATAAGCGCCCACACCTTCAAAAACGGATGTTAATGAAAGGGATTTACCGTTTTTGTCTTTACCTGCTTTCATGGGTCCGCCGCTTACGAATATTGTTGGAATATTGACACGAAGTGCTCCCATCATCATTCCCGGGGTTATCTTGTCACAGTTGGGAATGCAAACCATACCGTCAAACCAATGTGCTGATACGACAGTTTCCACGGAATCCGCGATGATTTCACGACTTGGCAAAGAATAGCGCATACCAATATGACCCATTGCAATTCCATCGTCTACCCCAATCGTATTAAATTCGAAAGGAACACCGCCAGCTTCGCGAATCGCTTCCTTCACTATTTTTCCGAATTCCTGAAGGTGGACATGACCTGGAACGATATCGATGTAAGAATTACAAACCGCGATGAACGGTTTACCGAAATCTTCTTCTTTAACCCCTGCTGCCCGCAACAGACTTCTATGTGGAGCTCGATCGACTCCTTTTGTAATCATGTCACTTCTCATATTTGATGTAGACATTTGTTGTTCCCCCAATTTCCACTAAATGTTTAATGATTCAATATAATATAATTTTTAGTATACTCTAAAAATTCTAACATATTTACATACAAATGCAACCATTCAACACTAAATATCTACAAAAATCATTTTACTAAAATAATAGAGATCAAATTTATATCATAAAACTTATGTATATCGAAAAATTAGCCATTTTGAATGTTTTGGAATTCGACCTAGGGAAAGAATGTCAAATGAATTGAAGATCCACTTCAAAAATAAAAAGGCATACGGATTAAATCATCCGCATGCCTTTTGCCTGTAACCATTTTAGGTTCCATTAAGTTATTCCCATTAAATCTCACTTGTCATTCGCTTGTCTTGATTCTGTCATTTGCTTCCAAACCGAACCTTTTGCTTCTTCCCCATTTTCTATACGGTCAATGGCCATCTTGACCTGCAGGGCCACTTCGAATTCAGGGTCCTGTTCCGCTTGCTTAAGATAAGGGAGGGTCGTTTCATTTCCCACTTCATATAAAAACATAGCCGCCCTCCATCTAACCAATTTATTTTTATCCGAAAGTGATTGAGACATTTCTCCCATCGCTTCTTCAAAGCCAAGATCGGATAAACAATCCCCAGCCGTACGTCTTACGGCTGCACTTTTATCTTTCAATGCTTTATACAAGCTCGGAAGCACTTTTCTATCTTCGATCATACCCAAGTATACTACCGCGAGCCTTCGAATGGAGACCTTACTATCGGAGAGTGCCATGTCCAATACGGGTATATCATCAACCGTTGGATCTTCCATTTGTTCTAAAGCCTGATATCGCTTTTCCCAGCTTTCGTCATTCAGCATTTCTGCAGTCAGTTTAATTTTTGGTCGTTTCAAAATTGCTTCCTTCGTATCCACCATTTCTTTTGCAGCGGCTACCAGCCGATTAATTCGTTCTTCCGGGTAAGCTGCAATCAACTCATCGGATACTTCCTTCACGATATCTTCCATATCACCATATCTTACGCCATAATCCTTCCATTTTCGAAGCAGGACTACATTGTCATCTTCTTTTTGGGCAGCGGAAATGCCCTTTATGAAATAATCCGGTAAGGCAAAACGTTTTTCGTGTTGGCTATCACTTGCTTTAATTTGCATCGGAATGCCCTTGAATTGTTGAATGGCAACAGTTACTTCACCGTAATGTTCATTTAATGCCGTTTGTTGATTTTGTTCTTCGGTTTTTTCCCCGAAAACTTGACGGATTTGGACCAAGATATCTTTCCAATCATATTTCGCATTTCGCTCAACCGCTAAGAAGTCCGCAACATGATATACCCCTTTCACTCCCTCGATCGTAAATAAATCCCTAATCAGCTGGGGTGCCTGGTCAGCTTGATCTTTCTTATAATTATTGCTTTTACCAGCTAATAGCTCTTCAGTTAAATTGATTTTCATTGTATTCGGACTTGGTGTAGGTTCTATCGACTTAATTTTCAATGCATTTCTCTCCTTTAACAAGACGTTTCCATGTACTAGATATTATCACATCGGCAACAGATTCTCATGCAATTGAGATTGGCTAAAAAAAGACCGATCCAAGTTTGCTCCCTTGGACCGGTCATCTCGCTCATTCCTCTTCCAATTTTTCCGCTAAATACGTCCATCTTTCCATCAAATGGTCTAATTTATCCGTTAGTTCCTTTTCTTCTTCAAGCAGCAGGCGGACTTTTTCAAAATCGCTTCCCGCTGCTGACATTTCTGATGTTATGTCTTTCAGGCGCAACTCGACCCGTTCCATGTTCCCTTCTATCTCTTCCCATTCCTTACTTTCCGCATAAGTTAGTTTTTTCTTTTTCTTTTCGGTCCGGTTCATCTGAGGTTCTGGTGCTTTTACTGGTACGGCCTCTTCAGTCTTTTCTTCCAAGAACTCTGAATAATTGCCGTAATAGAAATCAATTTCAGCTTTATTCTGGAAAACAAGAAGCTGATGGCACGTCTTATCCAGGAAATACCTATCATGTGATACAGTAATGACTACACCTGAAAACGTTTCTAAATAATCCTCCAGAACGGTCAAGGTTTGCGTGTCCAAATCATTCGTCGGTTCATCCAAAAGCAGGACATTAGGTGCCGACATCAAAATGTTAAGAAGATATAAACGCCTTTTCTCCCCTCCGGAAAGCTTGCGAATAGGCGTCCCATGAGAGCCCATTGGAAACAAGAACCTTTCAAGCATCTGCGCAGCCGATATGAAACTACCATCTTTAAGGGCGATTGAATCCGCCGTTTCCCGAATATACTCGATCATGCGCAAATTCTCATCCATATCGACGCTTTCTTGCGTATAGTACCCTATTTTCACGGTTTGCCCTTTTTCCAGGTTTCCTTCATCTATAGATTCCCGTCCGGCCAGGATATTTAACAAGGTTGATTTTCCACTGCCATTATTACCGACGATCCCAATTCGATCACCCGGTTTGAAGAGGAAGGAAAAATGGTTGATAATGGTTCGATCACCGAATGATTTAGAAACATCCTGCATCTCGAGTACCTTTTTCCCAAGGCGGGCACCGCTTAATTCCATTTCCAGGTTCTCGGTTTTCTGTTTATCTTTTACACCTGATTCCAATGTTTCGAAGCGTTGGATCCTGGCCTTTTGTTTCGTTGTACGGGCCTTTGCGCCTTTACGGATCCAGGCCAGTTCTTTTTTGAATAGACTTTCCTTTTTCGATCTTTCAGCCGTTTCGTTCTCTTCACGAATGGCCTTTGATTCTAAATAATCCCCATAGTTTCCTTTGTATTCGAATAGCTGCGTTTGGGCAATTTCCCAAATCTTATTGGACACGCGATCAAGGAAATATCGATCATGGGTCACAAATAAAACGGACTTTTGATATTTCCCCAAATATTCTTCAAGCCAAGTGATGCTTTCAAAATCGAGATGGTTCGTAGGCTCATCCAAAATCAGTAAATCAGGGGTCTCAATCAAGGTTTTTGCCAGGGCCGCACGTTTTTTTTGGCCACCTGACAGTTCCCCCAATTTCCTTGAGTGATCTGGAAGACCAAGCTTGGTCAGTATCGTTCTGGCATTGGCACTTGTATCCCAGGCACCAAGCGTGTCCATATCCTGTTGCTGCTTTAACAAACGGTCCTGTATTACGCTATTCTGTGGATCTACCTGGAGTTGAACGAGCGTCTTTTCATACTCCTTAATCAACGAAAATACAGGAGTTGAACTTTTATACATATATTCCATGATCGTCAATTTCTCATCAAAATGCGGATCTTGGGATAGATAGGAAATCGTGTAATCATTCGGATGATCCTTCGTTCCTAAATCACTGTCTTCCAAGCCTGCGATGATATTCAATAATGTCGATTTGCCGGTGCCGTTTATACCAACGATCCCGATTTTTTCCCCTTCGGTAATGGAAAAAGAGACATCTTTAAAAAGCAGCTTTTCCCCTTGGGTTTTCATTACATGTTCCATGCTAAAAACTTTCATAATCGTACATCCCATTCCTTATTAAATTCCTTTAAAAATCCAACCATATATTCATGCCTTTCACTTGCAATCTTCTTGGCTGTACAAGTATTGAGCATATCTTGCAATCGCAATAATTTTTCATGAAAGTGATGAATGGAAGAGCTTTTGCCATTCCTGTATTCCTTCTTGGTCATGTTTTCCCTTATGGACAATGAAGGATCATACATAAGTTGTCCCTTTTTTCCGCCAAATGCAAATGTCCTGGCTATGCCAATGGCACCAATTGCATCCAAGCGGTCCGCATCCTGAACAATTTCAGCCTCGATCGAAGGAAGCTTCAACTGCCCTGCACTATATGAAATTGTATTGATGATCTGTTTGATGGCATCAACACTATCAATATCCAACTTTATTTCATCAAACCAAACGTCAAGCTTTTTCCAGCCCTCATCGGCCCCCTGGTTCAGTTTATCATCCGGGATATCATGAAGCAGAGCCGCCAATTCAATGATAAACTCATTTCCTTTTCGTTCTTCTTTTGCAATATGTAAAGCCAGCTTACGAACACGATCGATATGGAACCAATCATGGCCGCTGGCATCAGAATTCAATTGGTCATATACATACTTCTCCGTCAATTCAATCATCGTTTGTTTCATATCACCACTCCATGTCCCTTTTATTTTACCATGGTTCTCAAAAATGGTGTGCTTTAATCTTCATTGAACCAACTGATCCCAATCGTCTGTTCACCGGTATGCACCCCGATGGCACTGCCCAGTGGGGATACATGGATCAACACATGAGGAAATTCTTCGGTAATCATCTTTTTCCATCTTTGTGCCTGCTCCGAAACTGCACCATATAAAATGGTGCATTCTTTTACTTTTCCCGCTTCGACTGATCTGTGAAAATCAGTGAAGATCTGTTTTTCCGCTTTTTTAAGGTTCCTAGGTTTAGATTTAGTATGAAGCACACCATTTTCGATTGAAATGATGGGTTTAAAGCTCAATAGGCTTCCTAGAATATACTGTGCGTTTGTTAACCTGCCGCTGCGATGCAGCTGATCTAAAGAGCCTATCATTACATAGGTCTCATGGTTATCCGCATACATTCTCGTTTTGACGAATGCTTCATTGATGGAATCGCCATTCTCAATATAATGCATGAGCCGTTTCAAGATTAATAGCATTGGAAAGGAAATAAGTAAAGTATCAAAAACGTCAACAGGGATCGTAACCATTTGTGCAGCTTGCCTGCTCGCAGAAACCGTCCCGCTCAATTCACTGGAAAGATGTACGGCTATTATTCGATCATAGCGTTTTTCAAGCTCCTTATATAATTCCTGGAATCTGCCGACCGAGGGCTGTGACGTGGTGGCGGTGATTTTTTCCTCACTCATCCGCCGGTATAATTCCTCAGGTAATAGGTCGACGCCATCTTCATATTCCTTCCCATCGATGATGACGACCATCGGAACGACGTAAACATGTTCATTCAATGATAATTCTTCATCTAAAGTTCCCGTACTATCTGTTACCCATGCAATTCGTTCCATGGTTTCCCCCCTCATTTGTGTCTTCCATTATATTCAACATCCCAACCATCTGTCCCCTTTTAAATACGGATGCATATAAATATCTTACCTCAAAAAAAGAGCCCAACTGGAGCTTCCGTTGGACTCAATATCATTCTTCATAATAATTTTTTTATATCCTCTTCCATTTCCAGAGGTTTTGTTTTAGGTGCATACCGGCTCACTATATTTCCATTACGATCAATCAAGAACTTTGTAAAATTCCATTTTATCGATTTGGACCCCATCACTCCAGGCGCATTTTCAGTCAAGTAACTGAATAAGGGATGGGCTTCCTTGCCATTGACATTCACTTTTGCAAACATCGGGAATGTTATACCATAATTTAATTTGCAGTATGAATCGATTTCCAGATCATCACCAGGCTCCTGATTCAAAAACTGATTACAAGGAAAACCAAGCACGACAACCCCATCCTCTTTATATTGCACATACAGGCTTTGCAAATCATCATACTGTGGCGAAAAACCGCATTTGCTTGCGGTATTCACTATAATCATCACTTTCCCTCTATATTCCTTAAGCGAGATGGTTTCGCCATTGATTTTATTGACTTCAAATTCGTAAATGGACATGTATGATCTCTCCCTTTAGTATGATGATTCATTTTACCGTATTTAAAGGTAGGTTTACCAACTTTTATCCTTTCCTATCATCCCTGAATCTTCACTGCTTGTATGGATTGAATCAAATACTCTACCATGTCTTCCAAATCATCCATTTGCTCTTCTTTTACAAGCCTTCCAAATGAAACTTTATATATAGAAGAAGTAACGTGTTGCATTTTTTTACTGACCGTATCGCTGGTCGTCACTGTAATGATTCTCTGATCTCCCCAAATCTTTTCCAGGTCATTCAACAATTGTTCAGCATTCACTTCATCGAGCTTTTTGGGAAAAGTAATAAAAATATCGACCGTGCAGCCCGAATGCGTATCATCAATAGCTGCATCAAGTAACTCCGAACTTAGGTTCTTCAGTGAAGCCTGTAACTCAATGGCACCGCTAATCGAAATAGGCGCGATTGGTTTTTTCAATTCCATCTCAATCTTATATGATCTGGACATAGTCGAGAGATTCACTATATCATCACGTTTTATGACCAATATATCTCCAATGAAGTCACGATCATAAACCGCTCCTTCCAATACCACTTTCATGTTCTCAAATGCTGTAGGATCAAACAATCTCCAAACACCTCTCCAACTTCATAGTTTATGTATTCATATCTTCCCATTTTACCATTCCCAGGCCATTTCCTTCGGGATTTACAAGAAATTATTAAAATAGCTTTTCTATTCAATAATTTTCTATATAATTAAAATATTATGATTTTTGGAGAAGGAGGCTAATCATGCCAATCAGAATTCCGGAACAACTGCCAGCAAGGGAAATTTTAGAACAGGAAAATATCTTCGTAATGGATGAGGAAAGAGCTACCAATCAGGAAATCCGTCCATTGAATATATTAATTTTAAACCTAATGCCAGAGAAAGAAAAAACGGAGGCCCAGTTACTGCGCTTTCTTGGCAATACTCCGATTCAAGTAAATATATCATTCCTGCGCTTGAGCACACATGAATCAAAAAACACAAGTAAATTTCATTTAGATCAATTTTACAAATCATTTAATGATATCCGCACGAAGAAATATGACGGCTTGATCATTACAGGCGCTCCAGTAGAAAAGCTGGGATTTTCAGACGTTAATTATTGGGAAGAACTGCAAAGTATCATGAACTGGTCAAGCGAAAATGTCACATCCACCCTACATATTTGTTGGGGGGCACAAGCTGCCCTGTACCATCATTATGGAATAGGCAAATACGAACTTCCAGAGAAATGCTTCGGGATATACACCCATGAGGTCCTTGAACCGAATGAAAATCTAGTCCGCGGATTCGATGATTATTTTATGGCCCCTCATTCTCGCCATACGGATATTGACTATCAAAAATTAGTTAACCATCCGGAACTGAAGGTTCTCGCACAGTCCGATCAAGCTGGTGTATTGATTGCTGCTTCAGTTGATGGAAAAAGAATTATGGTGACCGGCCATTTCGAGTATGATGCCGATACCCTTGGTGAAGAATACAAGCGCGATAGGGAGCGTGGAATCAATACGAAACTCCCTGAAAATTACTTTCCTGATAACGATCCGACCAAGGTACCTCTTCACCGCTGGAAGAGCCATTGCAGCCTGATGTTCTCGAATTGGCTGAACTATTATGTCTACCAATCAACCCCTTATGAGTGGGATTGAAAGGGTAAGAAAAAAGAAGCTTTCACTTTTAAGTGAATCGTTTTTTGGGCAGACACTTCCGATTATCATGGGAAACAACCTGAGTTTCTGACTCAGGTTGTTTGTTTCATGATTCCTTATTACCGAAATAAACCTCTTCAAAAGGTTGGACGACCACAAATCCTTGACCTTCGAATTTCATTTGAACGGATTCGCCGCTCCCCCTTCCAAAAAACGACTTCAGTGAAACATCCGTTACGAATTCAGGCTGCAATTCCCCTGACCAAGCCACTGTGGCATTCGGGTCAGTATAGACCGGATTCCCTTGTTCCACCATTAAAGTAAGCGGCTCATAATGGGAAGTGAATGCGACCATTCCTCTCCCCTCGAGCCTTACGTTGAACAATCCACCTGCCAATAACCCGGCAATGCGCCGCATCATTTTTATATCCCATTGAATCCCCGGCTCAAATGCAAGTAAATCATTTCCGTTAACACAGATCGATTCACCATTTAACTGTAAAATGGAAATCTTCTTTCCTTGATCCGCGACGTATAGCTTTCCGCTTCCAGTCGCTTTCATCAAAGATGCACCCTCTCCTGTCAAAGCCTTTTTGAAGAGTTTACCAAGACCATGCTCCAAGATACCTTCCCGCTCGAATTTAATATGGCCGCGATAAGAAACCATCGTCCCCATTTTTGCCCAGATCTGCTGTTCCAAATTAATCTCCAGGATTCGTTCCGTTTCAAGTTCGAATAAACCTTGCCCTTTATCCTGCTGTTTCGTCTTTTCAACGAATTGATCGATTTGATACTTCTCCATCACTGCCCCACCTCTTTTTGAAGGAGGAAAAGCCACATGAACGATACAGCTTGCTTTAACTCCTTTGAAAAATGCCCCAGTTTTGTATAGTCCACCCCTCTCTTTGCAACGCCGGTATCAGCCACTGCCTTCCACCCGGTTTCTAAAGCCATTTTTTCAAATTCCCAAGGCTGCATTGTATTCATGATGACTTTATCTCCTAATAACCGTTGAAAACTGAATTTTTTTCGTGGTTCAGCTGTTGGACCAAGTATTCCAAAACAGACATAACCGCCAGGCTTTATTACCCGTTGAATTTCCTTCATCACCGTTAATGGTTCACCCGTATATTCCAAAGAATTAATGACCATTGCCGCATCCATTTCTTCATCTTTGAATGGAAGATTATAAAAATCCCCTTGCAGGAAAGAAAGTTCTGGTTGTTGAGCGGTTTTCCCCTTTGCAAATTCAATCATCACATTGGATAAATCAACTCCGGTTACTTCAAATCCCGCTTCGGCCAATTTCAAGGAACCAACTCCATCTCCACAGCCAATGTCAGCCACCTTCACTCCCGAAGGTACATATTCAGAAAAGAAAGGAATAATGTTTTTCCGGCTCCCCGTTTCCCACATTTCTTGCGAATTTTTCACCCACATAGGTGCAAAAACATCCCATTCCTTTTTCGATTCTTTATGCCATGTATGTAAATTCATCAAAAATTCCCCCTCCTAACTAGGCAAGTTCCTACTATATTAAAAACACTCAGTTTCCAGAATCAAAATACCGGGGCTTCTTTATAGCTATTCTGTTCAAAATTAAAAAATCCTCTTTTATAACTTCGTTCAGGAATACAGATGATTTGCAAATACATAAAAAAAACTGCCAGCGGCAGCTTATTTTGAATTTTCTTCATTTCTTTTTTGTATCTTTCGTAAATCCTCGACACGGTCAGGAGATTCTTCAAAGAATTCAACCAGGTCTCCAATCCTATCGATGGCATTCCAACTAAGGTGGTGTTCGATCCCCTCTACATCATGATAAATATTTTCTTCCTTGACCCCAATCAACCTTAGCATCTGTTCTAAAAGTTCATGACGGTATACGAGCCTTTTACCCACTTTTTTCCCATTTGCAGTTAAAACGAGACCCCGGTACTTTTCATATATCAAATATTTTTCCTGATCAAGTTTTTGAACCATTTTTGTAACAGAAGAAGGGTGGACGGAAAGATTTTCGGCAATATCGGAAACTCTTGCATATCCTTTTTCTTCAATAAGTAAATAAATTTGTTCTATGTAATCCTCCATGCTCGGTGTAGGCATTCGGAATCCTCCCATTCAAACGCATATCTAAAAATTTTACTATATAAACGACCCTGAAACAAGAAGATATAAGTCTCAGGGCGCCTTTAATGAAGTTTCTCCTCAAGTTTGCTTGACGTTTTGTTCTGTTGGGAATGTAAAACTGATCTTCTTTTCAGAGTCTGACCAAGATAAAATGGCATCAAAGGTCTTTTCCCCTTTTTTAAAACCGCTTATCAAATCCGTTTCACCGCTCGCCAACAGCTTTTTTATATTTGCTTGACTGATTTTCTTATTAAGGATTTTTTTGGAGATAGTGAAGTTACACTTTGTTTTTTGATAACTTACACATCCATAGAATTCCCCTTTATCGACAATCTTAGAACCGCATAGTTTACAGCTGCCCACAGATGCCGAACTTCTCTTTTTTGGGCCGCTCCGTTGAATCGACTCGGTGTCCAGCCCTTGAAAATCCCAGCTTTCCGATGATTCCACGGCATCACTGATAATTTTTGCTGACATCTTTTTAACAGCTTCCATAAAGCCGCCAGCTGAAGCCTTCCCTTCACCGATTTCCCTTAAGCGCTGTTCCCATTTGGCTGTCATCTCGGGTGAAGCCAGGATTTTCTCCCCAATCGCGGTAATCAGCACTTTCCCTTTATCTGTCGCAAATACTTGGTTTTTTTTGACATTGATGTATTTACGGTCTTTGAGCATGGTAATGATGCCAGCCCGAGTTGCTTCGGTTCCAAGACCCTCGGTTTTCATCAGCACCTTTTCTAACTCTTCATTATCCAGATGCTTTCCGGCAGTCTTCATCAAAGTGATCAGCTGACCTTCTGTATAGCGCTTAGGAGGCTGGGTTTTTCCTTCTTTCACCTTTATATTGGCGACCTTTCCAGAATCCCCTTTTGAGACGGACGGCAAAATGATATCATCGTCTTCCTTGTCATTTTGGAAAATCACTTTGCGCCATCCCTCTTGAATCTGCTGCTTTCCTTTAGAAATGAATTCGGCACGCTTATCGACAAGCGTTTTAATGGTGGTGTAATCGAAAATGGCTTTCTCATAATGGGCCGCAATCAAGCGGCGTACCACCAAGTCATAAATATTCCGTTCTTCAGCGGAAAGCCGCTTTGGGTCGGTTACCTGCTCCGTCGGGATGATGGCATAGTGATCAGTCACTTTCTTTTCATTTACAAACCGTTTATTATTCATGATGTTCGGTTGTGGCAAAGGAAACAGGGATTCATATTCCGAAAATCCGCTTAGTTTTTGCAAAATATCGGGAAATGTTTCGGCTTCCCCCTCCGTCACATAATTGGAATCCGAACGTGGATAAGAAACGATCCCTTTTTGATATAAACTTTGTACTATATCAAGCGTCTGTTTCGGCGAATATTTATAAATCTTGTTCACTGTCGCTTGCAATGACGATAGATTAAATAACAAAGGCGGCTGAAATTCTTTCCTTTCTGTATCCATTTCAGCTATTTCAGCTTCCTTACCCTTGCAAAAAGCGGCAATTTTATCCGCCATTTCTTTTGTCTTGATTCTCGGATCATTGTTCTGCTGCCATTTCCCCTGATATTTCTTTCCATCCATCTTGAAGTCAGCGAACACTTCCCAGAACGGTTCAGACTTGAATTGCTCAATTTCAATTTCCCGCTTCACAATCAAGGCGAGAGTCGGTGTCTGAACCCTTCCAGCTGAAAACACATCCGAAACGCCCCTTTGTTTCAATAAAATACTATACGCTCTCGACGCATTCATTCC
>NZ_JBHZPG010000057.1:0-19732 GCF_042788005.1 Peribacillus sp. YIM B13472 | reverse complement strand
AAAATATTCACTAATTCAGTTAGTTTTGGTAACTGCTCAACTAAAGTGTTCAATGATTCCTGAACCTCAGGCTTTAAAAGCTGATCAAGGATATCCAATTGTTCTTGGTTTGCAGAAATATTAAGTGTTTCATGTTCAGGTTTTGAGACTACATCTACCATATCTAATTCCCCTTTAAACTTAATTATTTTGATTTATGTGTTTTCCGCCGATACTACTAATCATACGACTCTAACCTCTTAATTTCAAATATTTCTTTTGTGATACGAATATAATTTTTATAGTTATTATTAACAGTTATTAGGTGGGTTTTGTGATTTCACTTAATATTCCAAAAAAATATTAAGATTATTCTGGTTATAATACCTTAAATAAACAGACATTCTATAAGAATTACGATTGGGATTCACCGCATTTCCTATAATATAGGGGGCAGGATCTTTCGGTTATCGCCGGCTATCGGCAGAATATGTAGACATCTTTTGTTTTGAATATATATTTGGTTTGCTATAATGACCATAATCTTTGAATATGCCATGCCTGAATGTGACCCAGGAATATTTTATCTGGTTTAGGGTAAAGAATATTATCGGAATTGGAGATGATGCCCTTGGTAGAACGCAGGATATTAAAGATCCGTGGTGAGAATATCGAAATATCCTCCAGGTATAATGAAAAATATAGTAAATGGAATTGTACAGCCAAAATTCCCAATAGTTCCATCATAGCTTATTGTCGTGATAAGAATAGGCTTCGTGCTGAGACAGTTTCTATGAGCAGGTTAATAATTACATATGATGACTATAAAGTTGTCTGAGATGTAATGGGATAATTCATAAATAGGAAAAAGGCGCATAACCTAGAAGATGATGGTTGGGCGCCTTTTTTATTGTATAAAGAAGAAGGAATAATGCTAAGTTTCATCATCGTCCCCTATATATCTTCGAAAATGGAGATATATCTTCGAAAACTCCTGATTTATCTACGAATTATTCGATTTATCGATTTTTCGACAAAACTCTTTATAAAATAGCTATTTTCTTATTGAAATGCAACGAAATTGTCAAAATAATATCAGAAAATACTGATAAGGATAGTAAAATTATGTTAATATATTTAAAAAAAGTATTATTTTCTAAGTAATACTAATTTATTTTTCAACGATCTCCATAAATGGAGTGAGGGGCCTGACCTTTTTATAAACAGTAATTAGCAGGCTTACAGAATAAGAGTATCAATTGATTTTGCTACAATAAACTGAAATGGAGTGATAGAATGGTTAATATTACCGGATATGGCAAAGCGACACAAGAAGCGGTGGATAATTTTCAGGAATTTGTGGGTTTTGAGATCCCTGCAGATTATAAACAATTTCTCCTTACGCATAATGGCGGCACAACTGCGGTTCAAAACAGTAAGTTTTATGTAGATGGATTAGACACGCTCGTTTGCTTAAATGTACTTTATGGATTAGAACTTCAAGATAAAGAACTGGATTTACAGAAATGGCATGAAGAAAATAGGGAAGACTTACATAAGAATTGCATTATAATAGGTAATGATACATGTGCAGGTAAAATCTTGCTGATAGATAACGAAGAGGAAAAGGGAGTTTACTTCTGGGATCAGGGGTGGTATTCGGATCCATCAAGTCAGGATGAAAATATTTATAAAGTTGCATCGAGTTTTAAATCCTTCATTGAGGGATTGAAAATCCCGGAAGAAATCTAATTTTATTTGAATCCCCTTGATTGGCTCATACCATTCAAGGTTTTTTATTTTCATTTCAATAGCTGGATTGATATGAAGGATTGTCATGTTAATGAGGAGAAAAAGATGTATAAAATATTATTGGTTGAAGACGATTTCAAAATAGCGGGAATCTTGGTCAATTATTTAAAAAGGTACGGTTATGAGGTATTTGAAGTGAAGCAATTGGACCATGTCTTTGCTGAGTTCCAAGAGGTAAAGCCAGATTTGGTTTTATTGGATATTAATCTGCCCTATTATGATGGTTTTCATTGGTGCCGGCTAATAAGGACCGTTTCAAAGGTTCCCATCATATTCATCTCTGCAAGGACAGATGAAATGAACCAAGTCATGGCCATTGAATATGGGGGAGATGATTATTTAACAAAACCGTTTCATTTGGAAGTGGTACTAGCGAAAATAAAGAGTGTCCTACGCAGGGTTTATGGTGAATATGCGGAAATATTTTCATTCCACCAAAAAATAAAGGAAATGGACGGATTAACGCTTTATACGGAAAAAGCGATGATCGAATATGAGGACAATCGGGTAATGTTAACTCAAAATGAGTTGAAATTATTGAGTTGTTTACTACGACAGTATGACACCATTGTCTCGCGTGAAGATTTACTTGAAGCATTATGGAATGATGATTCATTTGTTGATGACAATACATTGACCGTCAATGTCACAAGGGTACGGAGAAAACTTGAGGATATTGGCGTCAACCACGCCATAACAACTAGCAGGGGAAAAGGATATCGACTAAAAATAGTGCAAGGTGAAGAAAAGTGAAGCTGAAATCCTTTATAAATGACCGTCTTTATTTTATTTTTTATACCGTTCTATTGGTAAGCCTGCTTATTATTGCTTATGCATTAGCCGTTCTGGAAGCTGGGAATCACATATCGATTTCAAATATCATCTATTTAATTATTCTTGCGTTGTTTATGATGCTTCTATTTTTAGCGACCGATTACATAAGGCATTACCGTTTTCTTAATCAATTAGCAAGGATGAAGCAAGAACCTAGCTTGTCGTTTGAATATGTCGAAGCCTTTAGGGACCCCCTGTCAAATGAACAAAAGTTGTGGATGGAGCTTTTTCAACAAATGAACCAGGTAACAATTGGACAATTACAAGAACAAATCAAACAGAAGGAGCAATATGAGCTGTTGATTCATCATTGGGCTCATCAAATGAAGACACCCGTTTCAGTCATTTCCTTACTGGTTCAAGAAGGCAAAAGGACATTTTCGAATGAGTCGATGAAGGATTATCTTAAAGAGATAGAAGAAGAAAATGATCGATTTCGCAGAGGGCTGGAAATTATATTGCATGGAGCAAGGCTACAGCGTTTTTCAGAGGATGTAAAATCGGAGCGGGTTGACTTAATTAATCTAGTCAAGCAAGTGATTAACGAGGAAAAGAAACAGTTCATCAAACGGTTCATATATCCCAGGCTTGACACGGAGCTTGAGAATTTATATGTGCATTCGGATCGTAAGTGGCTCCACTTCGCCATTAGTCAGGTGGTCTTTAATGCACTGAAGTATTCAAGGCAGGAAGAGCACGACAGCATAACGTTCAGCATTTTTGAAAAAGAGTCGGAGATTTTCCTAAGGATAACAGATCAGGGAATTGGAATTGTCCCACATGATGTAAAACGGGTGTTTGATCCATTTTTTACTGGAGAGAACGGGCGAGTCCAACAAGAGTCAACCGGGATGGGACTATTTCTAGTGAAGGAAATCGTTAACAGGCTAGGGCATGATGTTACCATTCAATCGACTGTATCAGAAGGGACTACTGTGGAATTTCTCTTTAAGACAAATACCTTACATGAAAGGTGACAGAATTGTAAGGGTGTTAAACGATTATGTAATAAACTTCGATGGGAGCCTCCCGCTTTATTCATTATACTTACGGTAAGAAAGGGAGGTATTCAGGATGTCGATTTTAAAAGCGGAGCAATTATCCAAAACTTATTTTCAAAAGCAGGGGAATTTATTTCATAAAGCGTTACATAATTTCACCATGAATGTACAGAAAGGGGAATTTGTCGGGGTGATGGGTCCATCAGGCAGCGGGAAAACCACTCTGCTTAACTTAATGGCCACGATTGATAAGCCCACCGCAGGTAAAGTCATTCTAAATGATCAAAATCCTAATGAATTAAACAATCAGGACCTGGCTTTGTTTCGCAGGAGGGAAATTGGATTTGTTTTTCAAGACTTCAACCTTCTTGATACACTTACCGTTCGCGAAAATATCCTCCTTCCTTTAGCGTTAGATCATTATAAATTGAAGGAAATGGAAAATAGGGTAAATCAATTGGCGAGCCTTCTTGGTATAGAAGGGATTTTAGAAAAGCGGACTTATGAAATTTCCGGAGGTCAGCAGCAACGAACGGCTTGTGCAAGAGCGATGATTCATGAGCCTTCCATTATTTTAGCGGATGAACCTACTGGTAATTTGGATTCCAAATCCGCCAAGCAGGTAATGGATACCCTCACGACACTTCAGGAGAAAAAGGGAGCAACCATCCTCATGGTCACTCATGACCCGACTGCCGCCAGCTTCTGTGACCGGATTCTATTCATAAAGGATGGCAAGTTCTTTTCGGAGGTGCACAGCGGAGGGGAAAGACAGAGTTTCCATCAAAGGATTTTAGATACGTTAAGCGTTTTGGGAGGAGTTTATCATGAACATCCGACTTCTCGCTAAGAGAAATATCCAAGGAAATGCACAACGTTATCTAGCTTATTTTTTCAGTATTGTCCTTTCCGTCTCAATCTTTTTTATTTACGCATCATTTATCTTTCATCCTGATGTGGTCCATGCGAATATCCCTGGGGGACAGCTAATTAGTAGGGGACTCATTGCAGCAGAAATTGTGATCATCATATTTTCGGTTTTCTTTATCGCTTATTCGAATGCCGCATTTATACAGCCGCGAAAAAAAGAGTTTGGGCTGCTGACACTGCTTGGAATGTCCAAATCCCAACTAAGAAAACTGATTTACCTGGAGCAAACGATGGTTTCCCTCATATCAATCCTGATTGGGGTAGGCTTGGGGTTTTTGTTCTCAAAGTTATTCTTAATGGCAGTTTCTTGGTTATTGGCTGTAGAGCAACCAATATCGTTTGTCTTTGTCCCTGAGGCCTTTGTTTATACGATTGTTGGTTTCGTTTTGCTATTTCAGCTATTATCGCTCCTTTCATTGTTCCACATTGGAAATGCGGAGGTGGTCGATTTACTAAAAGATAAACAAAAACCAAAAAAGACGCCCTTCGTTTCAAAGTGGTTAATTGCATTATCAGCCGTTTGCTTAAGCGTTTCTTATTATTTGGCAGGCACAATGTCGATGAATAATTCTTATATTCGAGTAATGCCCATTTTATTCTTCGTTCTGATCGGCACCTATTTTTTATTCAGCCAAAGTATTGTCGCTCTTTGCAGCAGGCTTTACCGGAAGAAGAAAAGCTTATATGGTGGAACGAATTTAATCACTCAAACAAACCTAATATTTAATATTAAAGACTATTCCAGATTATTCTTTTTGACCTCGATCATTACAGCCGTCATTTTGACAGCTGCAGGCACACTTTTCATGTTCAGTGCAGACTTAAAAAAGCAAGGGATAAATAACATTCCGCAATCAATTGGCTGGGTGGAAAATGACGCTTCTATATATTCCATTATTGAACCATCCGCAGTAGAGAAAGCATTAAAGGAAGATGGATTCAAGATCCTTTACAAAGTAAATATGACAGGTTTACCCATTACCCACATGTTACCCCATATGAGAACGGGAGAATCCAATGAAAATAGGTCATTATTAATCTCGGAAAGTGATTATAACAATGTGGCTGCATTGCGAAAAATTGATCCAGTAAAGTTATCTGGAAAGGAAGCGTTATACGTTTTTCCTTATGGAGGACTGGATTATCAATTCGTCCAAAAGGGAGAACAAAAGGAACTTCACTATGGTAAACAAACTATACAGGTAACAATAATTGGTCAGCGCAATCAATCCATTGTCGCCCCCATAAAGTCAGCAACGACCCTGATGGTGGTCGATGATCAGCTGTATCATGAACTCACTGCTGATGTGCCTTTAAAAGAAAAGGTAAGAGTACGCGGGTATGAAATTAGAGATTGGGAAGAATCAATGGAAACATCCAGTAAAATCGAAAAAATGTCTAATAATCCAGACCATCAACTGCAAACAAGAGCTCCGATTTATCAAGAAATGAAACAGGGAAGCCTTTTGATACTTTTTATCGGCTTGTTTGTCAGTTTATTATTCTTTATCGTCCAAGGAAGCATGATGTATCTGCGAGTTTTTACGAATTTAGAAGATAAAAAAATCCAAATTCATGCCCTTCATCGATTGGGACTGACAAAAAAAGAAATACGGCAAATTTTAAGTGAGGAAATACGCATCCTCTTTTTCGCTCCATTTTTGATAGGGATGATTCATGCCATAATCGCCTATGTGGCATTAAGCAATTTATTGGGATCCAACTTATTCGTCTATTCTGCTATGGTCATCGGAACGTATTTTCTTTTTCAACTGCTATATTATCAAGTAACAAAAAAGATGTATGAGCGGGCAGTCATCAATTCGATTAAATAAAAGCTATCATATGTAAATGGAATCAGGGGACAGGCCCTGATTCCATTTTTGTTTTCCTGAATGATAAATTAGTTAATATGTACTGTTGAAAAAGGAGTGATTCACTATTTTTGCGCAACTTAATATAAAAAGTGAGAATTATGGTGTAATTTTACAAATGTAACCTCTAGATTCTTGTAATATTTTCATATAAAGGGTAAAATTATTTATTTGAAGAGAAAGTACCAAACCCAACATCGTTAATTTCCCCCTTTTTCTTACAAAAAATCATATTAGTATAATTAATTATTGGAAATGAAATGATTTATTAGAAAAAATTATTAGTTGATTCAGTGTAGATAAAATATGAAAAAGTTATATGATCGAAAGTTAGTGGGTAATCTGTTAATTACTTGATTAATTATAGTATTATATGCCTGGGATTATCGAAGATTATTAGATTTTTTCTTTATTTCTTTGTCCCTTTATATAGTAAACTCAGACTAGGTTCGTTAACTTTTAGCTGCTAGAGATGAGGTAAGTTTAATCCTATGAAAAATAAAAAGTTAAGGGCGCTTCTTTATTTGACCATTCTTTTATTGATTGTTTTCATTCTTCTAAATATGTTTTCAACATATTTAAGCATTAAAAATTCTGTGCAAAAATCCGTTGCTAATCAAAACTTGGTAGCTGCTAGATCTATTGCCGACTCGATGGATATAGAGGCCTATCAGCGATTTCTCAATAACCAAGTAAAAAGCCGGGATTATAGGGATATAAAAGCTTACTTAGAGGATGCACGTGAAAAAATAGGAGCATTATATGTTTATACCCTCATGATTGATAATCCGAGAGTATCTAAAGCTATGATTACTGGGTTTTCAAAAGATCATAAAGGGGATTTTCCGATCGGTGGCGTATGTACTGTACCGCCGGAGCAGGTCAAACAGGGGTATGAAGGCAAAAGCTTCATTACCGGGATTCTAGAAGATCCGGAGTATGGTGAGTATTTGACTGTGGGAGTGCCAATGAAAAATCAAGATGGCGACATAATTGGTTTTTTGGGCGTAGATGTGAGCGCAGAAGTTATTAATGCCATTAACGGCAAGGTATTGAAAAGCAGCATTGCCATTCTCGTTTATAATGGTGGATTTGTTATCATGCTGCTGGTTACCTTTTTTGTCATTCAAAAATGGTATCAAAAGGAACTGACACGTGAAGTGGGGGATACGGAAGATACGTATCAATCGGAATTTCAATCTCTCATTGCTTCAGTCCGCTCATTAAGGCATGATTTTTCCAATCATATTCAGGTGATACATGGACTGCTTAAATTAGAGGAGAACGCAAAAGCGCTGGAATACTTAACCGGTCTTTCAAAAGAAGTGCTTTCAATTGAATCGATGAAATTGGATGTGGTTCATCCAGGCTTATCTGTCCTGTTAGAGACTAAAAGGCTCTCGGCCCAGAATTATAACATCGATATTGAGATTGAAGTTTCACCCGAATCCTTTAATAGGGTCAAAACGGTCGATTTGATAAAATTATTATCAAATGTTATCGACAATGCTATTGAGGCAACTATTGAATTGCCAGAGCAAGAACGCCGAATGAATATTGCCTGCAAAGCTGACGATGAAAAGTATACGTTTTTGGTAACGAACACCGGACCAATGATTTCGGAATTAGATCTGGAGAATATATTCGCCAGCGGATTTTCAACCAAAAAGGCACAAAAGGGCAAAGTTCGCGGACAAGGATTGTTCATCGTTAAAGACTTAGTGAACAGATATGATGGCGAGATCCTTGTACAATCCTCTGAAAAAGAAACGACCGTTACGATGATCATACCCGTAAATGGATAAAGCGGCTAATTTGATCTAAGGAAAGACAATAGAAATAAAGGCATGATTCCTCAAATGCAGAAGGAATCATGCCTTTTTTTACGATTTTATTAACTGGATTATATTCCCTTCTGCCAGGGGAAGGAGCAATGGAGCTGTGAGCCTCAAATGTATTTTCGGCAATTTTTCACGCTGACAATCTAAGCGATATGAAGATGTCGATTATTACGGGGAAAATTGAATAAAAGTACCTGAATTGGACATAATGGGTAGATGTTTAGCTGCTTTCATCGAGATTATGATAAGATAGGGAAAAAATCAATTAAGGCAGTGAGATTGTGAAACAACAAAAAGGAAAACTTCTCGTTATCATTGGACCGACTGCTGTTGGGAAGACAAAGATGAGTATTGAGATGGCAAAGTTATTTAATGGTGAAGTTATTAGCGGGGACTCCATGCAGGTTTATAAGGGGATGGATATTGGGACTGCAAAAATCAAGAGGGAAGAAACAGAGGGAATTCCTCATTATTTACTTGATATTAAAGACCCTGATGAACCATTTAGTGCGGCAGAGTTCCAGGAGCGGGCTAATGCTTGTATCGAGGAGATCCAAAGCAGGGGTAAACTTCCCATTATCGTCGGTGGAACAGGATTATACATACAATCGGTCATTTATGATTATCATTTTTCGGAGGCGCCATCCGACCCTGTTTATAGGGAGGGACTCGAAAAGCAGGTTAGGGAGTTGGGGATTGATCCCATTTTCGAACTATTACGCAGCGTTGACCCGGAAAGCGCGAATCGGATTCATCCTAATAATGTAAGAAGGGTGATCAGGGCACTAGAGATTTTTCATTGTACTGGTAAAACAATGAGTGAGCAGCTGAATGAACAGCCTACAGAATTGAAATATGATACGTGTATCATTGGATTGACTATGGAACGTGAAAAGTTATATCAACGCATCGATCAACGTGTTGATGGCATGGTGGAAGAAGGGCTGATTCAAGAGGTAGAGTCATTTTATGAAAAAGGTTTGAGGGATTGCCAATCAATCCAGGCTATAGGCTATAAAGAAATCTATGATTTTTTTGATGGTAGGGCTTCATTGGATGAAGCAGTTGGGACATTAAAACAAAACTCCCGTCGATATGCAAAAAGGCAATTGACCTGGTTTCGGAATAAAATGGATGTAATTTGGTTTGATATGACCGATCTAGAGGGTTTTCCAAAAAAAATACATGAAATATCTGGATTTATAGCAGGAAAGCTTTTCAGTGAAGGCGAATACATAAATTTAGAGAGAAAAGAGGAGGACTAATACATGAAACAATCAGTAAATATTCAAGATCAGTTTCTTAATCAATTACGTAAAGATGGTACGTATGTGACGGTATTTTTATTAAACGGTTTCCAGATTAGAGGACAAGTGAAAGGGTTCGATAATTTTACCGTTTTATTTGAATCAGAGGGCAAACAACAATTAGTCTATAAACATGCGATCTCTACATTTGCTCCACAACGTAATGTTCAGATTGATTACGAAGTGAAGGAATAATCATATATATGAATGTAAAAAACAGGTTTAGCTTATAGCGACCTGTTTTTTTTTACATGCACTTCTCTGTTCTTTTTCAAAGAATCGATAATTTTACGTACCTGATTTGAATATATATTAAGGAATGGATTATTTTCCGGGAAACCGCAGGAAATGACATTACCCCTAATAAATTGGTGAACGGGAATGGAGTTTGTCGAAACGAATCCTCCAAGGAAAAAAATCCTGTCAGAATAAGTCGCTTAATCAGATAGGAATGGGGCTTAATCTCTAAAAGAAATAAACGAATTTTCCGATGGGTTAGTTTTGGCTATGCAGCATATGCCTATGACAATCATAAATCGAAAATTGTGGTGTTAGAGTTAGGGTCCAAGATGGAGAGGTGAATGCATTGGAACAACCGATCCGTATGAAAAATAACGGGCAAATCAATATTGTGTTTAATGCTGAAAACAGAAAAGCGCTACAAAAGGATCTGCCGATAAAAGAAATTTTGGTGCAGGAAATCCCCCACCAGCATGTGGCATTGAAAGAGATTGAAGATGAACTGAAATCGCTGGTCGGAATGGAAGAAATGAAACGGATGATAAAAGAGATATATGCCTGGATTTACATCAATAAACAACGTGAGTCAAAGGGGCTGAAAACGGGCAGGCAAGCACTGCATATGATGTTTAAAGGAAATCCCGGAACAGGGAAAACAACGGTTGCACGTTTAATCGGTAAGTTGTTTCAAAAAATGAATGTACTTTCGAAAGGGCATTTAATTGAGGCGGAGAGGGCAGATTTGGTCGGGGAATACATTGGTCATACTGCCCAAAAAACAAGGGATTTAATTAAAAAGGCCATTGGCGGGATCTTGTTTATTGATGAAGCCTATTCCTTGGGAAGAGGCGGGGAAAAGGATTTTGGAAAAGAAGCCATAGATACCCTTGTCAAGCATATGGAGGATCGGCAGCACGAATTCATTTTGATCCTTGCTGGTTATTCGAGGGAAATGGAGTATTTCCTCAGCCTTAATCCTGGTCTTCATTCCAGGTTCCCGCTTGTTATTGATTTTCCGGATTATACGATTGAACAGTTAATGGAAATAGCCGATCGGATGCTGCAGGAAAAGGAGTATCTAATGAATCGGGATGCCGAAAGGAAATTAAAAGAACATTTAATCATATTGCGTTCATTCCGGGGACCTATTTCATTTTCAAACGGACGTTATATCCGCAATGTACTTGAAAAGTCTATTAGGGCGCAGGCAATGCGGCTTTTACTGGAAGATTCATTTGAAAAATCCGATTTACTGACGCTTACCAGCCAAGATTTGGTTTTCGAGGAGGATGAGAAAGAATGACATGGAAAAGCCCGCCAAGATGGCGGGCTTTTCAAATTTATGTTTTAGGCACCCATTTCTTATTAGGAAGATGCCAATTATTGGTGTAAGAAAGGACTCGCAATATCGTGATGACGGCAAAGAGCGAATAAAGCTGCCATGACTGGGATAATACACCACTTCCTAAAGCCAAGCCTGCAATGATGGCCCATACTGCGTAGATTTCTTTTCTGAAGACCAATGGCTTTCTTCCAGCTAGCACGTCACGGAGTATCCCGCCTCCGCATCCGGTTAATGCAGCTGATACAATGATGGCGCTTATTGGATGATTAAGTTCCACAGCATACATCGCCCCTTGGATGGCAAAGGCTGAAAGGCCAATGGCATCACTGAGGTTTCCCCATCTGTCCCAGTGCTTTGAAAGGTTTGTAGGAAAAACAAAAACGATGGTGATGGATACTAAAGCGATGACAAAATAGAAACTTTGATCCCATAACGCTGAAACGGGGACACCGATCAACAGATTACGGATCGCCCCTCCGCCAAAGGCGGTTATGATTCCTAAAATATAAACTCCTAAAATATCATACTCTTCTTCCATGGCGATGATGGTTCCGCTTATAGCGAATGCAATCGTACCTATGAAGCTCAATACTTCCCATGTCATATGAATGTCCCTCTATGTCTTTTCGATTTTGATGGTAAAGCCAAATTTGATTTTAGCATGTTATCGGAATTTTTAAAACGGTTAAAAGCTTCGTTTTGAGGAAATTTTTATATATTCATTTTTTTTGTTATGATTAACTGAAATCTACCAGAAGGTGGTGCATATGATTTGGAAGAAGCAATAAAGGAAACGGCCGTGTTGATTGGATGTCAAACAACTGAGGCTAATGAACGTTTTGAATATTCACTCGATGAACTGGCTTCTTTGGCGAAGACGGCGAATGGTGAGGTTTTAATGACCATCTCCCAGAAAAGGGAAAGTGTCGATCCGGCTACATATATAGGAAAAGGAAAAGTGGAGGAACTTCGGAATCTGGAAGAGGAGCTGGAGCCGGATTTATTTATCTTTAATGATGAACTATCCCCAAGCCAGATTCGGAACCTTTCGAAACAATTGGAGGCAAGGATCATTGACCGAACACAGCTAATATTGGATATTTTTGCTCAGCGGGCGCGATCCAGAGAAGGGAAGCTGCAGGTTGAACTTGCACAGCTCCAATATTTATTGCCGCGTTTGGTCGGACAGGGGACGGCGATGTCCAGGCTAGGAGGGGGAATCGGCACCAGGGGACCAGGGGAGACGAAGCTGGAAAGCGACCGACGCCACATCCGTGGGAAAATAGATGAAATCAAGCAACAATTAAGTGGAATAGTGAAGCATCGTGAACGCTATCGTAATAGAAGGAAACGTAATAAGGCTTTTCAAATAGCACTTGTGGGATACACGAATGCAGGTAAATCAACGCTGTTCAACCGTTTGACAGAGGCGGATTCATTCGAAGAGAACCAATTGTTCGCTACATTGGATCCCATGACACGAAAGGCGATTCTTCCTAGCGGATTTACCGTGCTGCTCACGGATACGGTTGGATTCATACAAGATTTGCCGACATCATTAATTGCCGCATTCCGTTCTACCTTGGAAGAAGTGAAAGAAGCGGATCTATTGCTCCATGTGGTCGATTCCTCAAGTACGGATTACTTTAATCATCAGAAAACGGTGCAGGATTTGCTAAATGACTTAGATGTCCCTTCCATTCCACAGCTAACGTTGTATAATAAGAAAGATAAGATTCACGCTGATTTTGTCAGGTCAGCAAGTCGTGCTTCATTAATGATCAGTGCCTATGAACAATCGGACCTGAATCAAATCATGGAAGAAATTGAAAAGTACGTGATTGAAGAAATGGTCCCGTATCATGTTTTCTTGCCGTCGAGTGAGGGTAAATTATTATCACAGCTGAAAAATGAAACCATATTGCGCATTCTATCCTTTAATGAAGAATCGGAAAGGTATGAATGCAAAGGTTTTTGTCTAGCTGATCATCCAATAACCGGGCAGTTGGAGAAATATTCATTATAAAGGGGAATTTTGATGTATCAGCAGTTAACTAATGGAGAAGTGTTGAAAAATATTGCCCAGGAAGTGGAAGCAATGATTTCTCCGTTACATAAGCAAGTGGACGAACGAATTGAAGAAAATCAATTTCGCGTATTACAAAGTTATCAAGCACATAGAGTGAGTGATTCCCATTTCATCCCGACTACAGGGTATGGATACGACGATATGGGCCGCGATACGCTGGAATTGATATATGCAGATGTATTTGGAGCGGAAGCTGGATTGGTGCGCCCCCAAATTATTTCAGGCACACACGCCATCTCCACCGCTCTTTTCGGCATATTGCGTCCAGGGGATGAATTGTTATACATAACTGGTAAGCCGTATGATACTTTGGAAGAAATTGTAGGGATCCGGGGTTCGGGTATCGGATCTTTGCGTGATTTTCAAATCAGCTATAAGGCCGTTCCGTTAGAAGAAACTGGAACCGTTGATTTCGAGGCCGTCAAACAAGCCATTCAACCAAATACGAAGATGATCGGTATACAACGGTCAAAAGGGTATGCTACACGACCTTCCTTTACAATTGATGAAATAAGGGAAATGATTTCTTTTGTAAAAGACATTAACCCTGAAATCGTCGTGTTCGTGGACAACTGTTATGGAGAGTTTGTTGAGACACAAGAACCATGTCACGTCGGAGCGGATTTAATGGCAGGTTCACTCATTAAAAACCCCGGTGGCGGGATAGTGAAGACCGGAGGATACATTGTTGGTAAAAAGGACCTGGTTGAAGCTTGCTCCTATCGGTTAACATCGCCAGGAATAGGGGCTGAAGCAGGTGCGTCGCTTTATAGTCTGCAGGAAATGTACCAAGGATTCTTCCTTGCACCACATGTCGTTGGCCAAGCTGTTAAAGGAGCCATGTTCACAGCTGCCTTTTTAGAAAAACTCGGTATGAATACATCCCCTAAATGGGATGCGAAGCGAACTGACTTGATTCAATCCGTCCAATTTAATGACCGGGATAAGATGGTTGCCTTCTGTCAGGCCATCCAATATGCATCACCAATCAATTCACATGTGACACCATATCCTGCCTATATGCCAGGATATGAAGACGATGTAATCATGGCTGCTGGCACCTTTATACAAGGGGCAAGCATTGAACTTACGGCAGATGGTCCGACAAGGGCTCCATATGTTGCCTACGTTCAAGGCGGATTGACATACGCCCATGTTAAAGTAGCTGTATTGACTGCTGTGAATGCGCTAATGGACAAAAAGCTGATTCAATTGTAAATGAAATTATGTCACGTATGTTATGGGAATCCAAAGACAATTGGATTCCTGTAAAAGCAATAGTCATAATATTTGAGTAGTAACAAATCATTTAATTTTTCTGAAAAAAACACGTCATAAAATGTAACATGATATTGACAAGTTTAATAACATGATATAAGATGAATTTAGATAAACAAAAGGAGGATGCTAAGAATGAGCGGCAACAACATTCGGCGTTCGATGCCTCTTTTTTCCATCGGAATCGTCATGCAGCTAACTGAGTTGTCTGCACGCCAAATTCGGTATTACGAAGAGCATCAACTTATTACTCCTATGAGAACAGATGGAAATCGTCGGGTTTTTTCATTAAACGATATCGATCGACTGCTTGAGATTAAAGACTTAATCGAACAAGGAGTCAATCTAGCCGGCATCAAAAAGATTTTCACTGTAAAGGAACAGAATTTACCTAAAACTCAAGAATTAGAACAAGCGGAAAAGATAAGACAGGACCTAAGTGACGAGGAGCTTCGCAAGCTTCTGCGTGCCGAGCTTTTACAAGGAAGCAGGCATCGAACATCTCTTCGACAAGGGGATATGTCCCGTTTTTTCCAATAAAAATATGATTTATGAATGATTATTAGGGGGAATAGAAATTGGCAAAGTTCACACGTGAAGACATCACTCGTTTAGCGAAAGAAGAAAATGTTAAGTACATTCGTTTACAATTTACTGACATTTTAGGGACAATTAAAAACGTTGAAATCCCAGTCAGTCAATTAGAAAAAGCACTTGATAATAAAATGATGTTTGACGGATCTTCCATTGAAGGCTTCGTACGTATCGAAGAGTCTGATATGTACCTATATCCTGATTTAAATACATGGGTTATCTTCCCTTGGACTTCCGAAAAAGGTAAAGTCGCACGTTTAATCTGTGATATTTACAATACGGATGGAACACCTTTTGATGGAGATCCACGTGCAAACCTAAAACGTGTTCTTGCAGAAGCAAGAGAAATGGGCTTCACAGATTTCAATCTTGGACCTGAACCTGAATTCTTCCTATTCAAACTGGATGCAGCAGGCGAGCCGACTCTAGAATTGAACGATAAAGGCGGATATTTTGACCTTGCACCTACTGACCTAGGAGAAAACTGCCGTCGTGATATCGTTCTTGAGCTTGAAGAAATGGGATTTGAAATCGAAGCATCCCACCATGAAGTAGCTCCTGGACAACATGAAATTGACTTTAAATATGCAGATGCAATTTCAGCTTGTGATAACATCCAAACATTTAAATTGGTTGTTAAAACGATTGCCCGTAAACATGGTTTACACGCAACATTCATGCCAAAACCATTGTTCGGTGTTAACGGATCTGGTATGCACTGTAACGTTTCTCTATTCAAAGGCAACGAAAACGCATTTTATGATAAAGAAGGTAAATTGGAATTAAGTAAAACAGCTGAGCAATTTATCGCAGGTATCATTAAGCATGCTCCAAGCTTCACTGCTGTAACAAACCCAACTGTTAACTCATACAAACGTCTAGTTCCTGGTTACGAAGCTCCTTGTTATGTTGCATGGTCCGCTAAAAACCGTAGCCCACTAATCCGTATCCCGGCTTCACGCGGAGTAAGTACTCGCGTAGAGGTACGTAGTGTCGATCCAGCAGCAAACCCATACTTGGCACTTGCAGTTCTGCTAAAAGCTGGTCTTGACGGTATCAAGAACGACTTGACTCCTCCAGCTCCAGTTGACCGCAATATCTATGTAATGAATAAAGAAGAGCGTGAAGAAGTAGGTATCGTTGATCTACCAGCTACTTTATATGCTGCATTGGAAACATTAAAATCCAATGAAGTCATCAAAGAAGCATTAGGTGAACATTTACTTGAACACTTCGTCGAAGCAAAAGAAATCGAGTGGGATATGTTTAGAACACAAGTTCACCCATGGGAACGCGAACAATATATGTCAATGTATTAATAGCTTTAAAGCCTTGGTATTACTGAGTTTCTCAGTTGCCAAGGCTTTTTTTATTTTTATAAAATGAAAGGGAACTGGCTGGCTGACCACATTTTGACCACATTTCAAACTATTTCATAATCAACTGGGCATAATGTGGATAGCATTCCGGGACCTAAGACTAGAGCAGCCATTGTCACTGTCAAAAAAGGTGCAAAAGGCAATCTTACATGGATTCTCCAGGGTGCACTTTTTACTGAAGGATATAGCCCTGAATCACTCGATTCTATCTTTGGAAAAGGTACTGAAACTGCATTAGCTAACCAGAAAGCGCGTGATATTTCAGTTGATAGGAAGGCGGGTAAAGCTACTTTCACTGAGAATTGGTTGCTGGATAAGGAAAATTTTAACTTTTAAGTAGTCTTTCTGGACGATTCTTTTCTTTAAATAAATTCTGATATTTCATATTGCTTAAAAAAAGCATTAGGATAAAAATATAAAGGTAAAAACCTATATATTTTTATTAACCTAATGCTTTTTTACAGTAGAAATTTACTTAATTTTAGAGAAGTTTGAGGAAATTGTATTATAGTAATACATCCATTGTCCCAATGCCCAAGCATTAGCTACAACAGCAACAGGACCTGCAACGTTTTTAATAACTGCCTTAAGGGTTTGTAAAGAAATTATTTTGCCTGCAGTTAAACCACCACCTGTGAAAGCAGCGATTAACCAACCAGCTAAAGTTCCATTTTCTACACCTCTTATAGAATCAATCGCTCTTGCATGGGTATCAAATGTTTTAGAACTAAGTTTAGCTGTTTTGGTGCCGGATTTCGCATAGGTTGCAGTACCTTTGTTTGTAGAATAGTTCTTTTTATAGCTCATGTTTAAAACGGAAACTAATGATTTGTTACTTGCTGTAGAAGCAAAGGGTACAAAAACTGGGCCTGTATTCTCAATATTAAGCTCAGGCATTTCTTCATTTTTATAGATTTCTTGATCAGTTATTTTTTCATCTTTAATAATTGTTTCAAAATCTTGTAATAATTCATTTGTCTCTTCGTTATAAGATTTTGTATGGATAACTTTAGATCCATCATCCATAACCTTCGTTATTTCAATATACCTGATTTGGTTGCCATCGATTGATAAAATATAATCGAACTTCTCATCGGTTTCTTTAATTATTGTTAAAGATTCATCTAATACAGGTATTTCAGAATTGGCTGAAGTTTTACTTGGTAGGGCGACTAATACTGTACCAAGTAATAATATAAAACTCATGAAAAATGCAGTTCCTTTTTTAAAATTCATCGCCTTCATTCCTTCCTTTTAAATATATGTACATGTACATATATAAACCTACCATAAAAAGGAAAATAGGAATAAGTATTCAGAATATTACTACTTTTTTCTATTGTCATGTTACTATTTACTTATATATGAATAAATAGAAAAACATAAAATCATGATGAAAGCTAAAAAAATTATTATGCCTATAAGAAAATTAACAGTTAAATAAATTGCCGAGATATTTAAAAGCGCAATTAAAATAAATATATTTATCTTATCTTTAATTTTTAAGAAACATATAAAAATTAAAGATAAAATGAATAAGGAACTTGCTAAATAAAATATTGAATCATATTCTAAGTTATCGCTATACGTTAATAAAACAATCCAGTATAAAACTATAAGTGTTACTATACTAATTATTTTTTTCATAGATTCACCCTCCTTTTTATATGTAAACATATCAAGGTTAAAATATCATATATTATCCTAAAATGTTAGTTTTTGTTGTTATTTAATTAGTAATAAGTCCCACACCAAAATATAACTTGTCCAATAACTTTTTCACAATTCCCAATTCCATTGAAGTATGCAAATGGTACTTTATCATATTTACTCCGCTCTTCACCTTCATGTCAAATTTCTTAAACGCGTGTCTTCAACATAAACTGCCTGTGTAGTAGTCGCTTTATTGGTTTTGTGGTTTTGCGCTTTTATCACCCATCTTGCTAAAACTATTTACAGACTAGGTATAAAAAGTCTGTTTTTTTATACTGTAGTAGATGATGAAGTATGCTCTTTATAACGTGTGATTTTTAAAACACATAAGCGGTCTTTGAGACAGCCGTAATACTGACCTTTATCATTAGTGAAGCCCTTACTCACTTCCGAACGCATCAAGAAAATGATAATTTTCATTTAATTCAATTCTTGATGTTCCATTCTCTTGCTGAGCCAGTAAATTTACGAGAGTATCATCTGGAACAATACTTTATCTTTCGTTTTATTTGTAAGTGTAAAAGTGACAAATAACCCTGGATTAGCCTCCATTGGACTTTGAATAATTTTAGTTTCAGATATTGCTAAACTAAAATCTTCAGTTTCAAGGTTTCCGTTCTCAAACGTTATTGTTGGCTCAAGGGTTTCCTCAGTTGCAGTTTCAGCTGTTGTTGTTTCGTTATTATTTCTTTTATCTTGAGTATCCAAGTTGTTTCCACAAGCAGTAAGCAAAATCATAACAGATAATATAATTAATATTTTCTTCATTCCTCATCCTCCTCATATAAATCATCGACCTTCACATCAAATAATTTAGCTAATAATTAAACGCTTTATCAATTGTGTATTATTTTTTCATATATATCCATTTATGGATATGTTGTTATAAACTCGTTGCAAAATCTGCCATGAAGCTTTTTCAATAAATAGATAATAAAGACAGTGTTTACATATTGTTACATAATATGATGGTTTTATAAACGACTACATGATTAGAGGAGATGGAAATATGAAAAGAGTAATTGTAATGGCATTAATATTTAGTCTATTTTTTAGTACAGCCTTTATCCCAAAAAGTAATGCAGAAACACCGGTAGACAATCAAACAGATTTCTTGAATGAAGCATTTAAAGAATCTACAAGATAGTAATACACAAACTATTGATATTAAAAATGATGATGGTAATATTATTGGTAAAGAAATAATTACTATTACTAGAAAAGTAGAGAAGAATACTAAAGATGGTATTGTAACAATCACTTTAAATAGAGAACCTCATACTGAATTAGATGGTAAAGTAAGTAATTATTGCAGCTTATCAAATATATAGTGCAAGCAATTCAGCTAAGGCAGATATGAAAGAGGCTTATAATCTATTAAAATAAAGGATAGATAAACTAATATGATATTATTACAAGGTTTTCTAATAAGTGCAGTGTGGAGTTAGTATAGTTTCATGGACACATTTTAGTTAAGTCCTTACAATGATTTTTGAGAGGATGTGTCCGTCTTGGA
>NZ_JBHZPG010000056.1:0-21404 GCF_042788005.1 Peribacillus sp. YIM B13472 | reverse complement strand
CGATGCTTACTTTCGCTGCCATTAATTTAAAGAAGATGGCCAATTGGACATGGCGAGGTCCAAAAATGGCCTAACATGTGGGCTCGTAGAGCCGCAACCTCTTAACTTTAGGCGAAAATTCAAAGGGAATTTCAAAAGGGGTGCAGAATTTTTTAATTCCGAACCCCTTTTGTCTACAAACTGGAACCCCTCTTTCAGAGGGGTTTTTTTAAAATATTTACATATCCTGAAAATATTCAAAAGCTTTAATAACATACTGTCTAAACTTTAATTTCTGATTCTTAAAGTTACAACAGAAACAAGGTGTTTCGATCAAATTATTTCTACATATCCAGATTTTACCCTTCAAAAATCATACTCTCGAAGATCTTTAAATCTGCTAATTCTTCAGCACGTTCAATATCAGTTTTTGCCAGTGATTTTGTTAAAATATTAGAAATTTCTTCTCTAAAATGAGGGATCAATTTAAGGTAATGTTCAACTAATTCTGCTCTCGCTTGATCAATTGTAATTTTCTTTTTTTGATATTCACTTATAATACTCTCTACATGTTTTTTTGATTGAGATGCATTCATAAATTTATCCTCCTATATGGAAATATCTTTAAAAATATGGTTCTATTATATCAGGAATATAATAACTAAGTATCCGTAAAAACCCAAAAATTATTAAAAATGGTTAAGAAAATAACACATTATTGTAAACTAAACGGTAAAAAGGAGCTTTATTTTTAAAAATCAGGTTAATTATATTATAAGTTGGAATGTTATGCTAAAGACCTTGTTAATAAATTTAAGGATATTTACTTAGAAATACAACTTTATTAGTAAGGGGATATATAATGATTTATATTGAAAGACGTAAAACACCAAAAATGAGTAAACAGTTGAAAATGGAAAAACAAAATTTAAAGAGTTATGTAAAGCATTTTAAAGAAGTCGATAATAGTGATGATGAATATTTTTATGTATTTGATAGTTATAAAGCAAAATCAATTAAAAATTTAGATAAAAATTGGTACACGAAATTACGAGATCAGTTTTCCGATAAATGTGCTTACTGTGAGACACCTGTTTATGGTTTTGGTCATATAGATCGTTTTCGCCCTGTCAATGGAGTAATAAATACTAATGGTGATTACTCATCAGAACATTACATCTGGCTTGCCTATGAATGGAAAAATCTTTATTTAGTTTGTAATAACTGCAATGTTTTAAAAAGAAATGTATTTCCTATACATGGAAAACGTGCCACTCTTTTCTCAAATGTGGACAATGAAAAACATTTGCTTATAGATCCTTGTCAAGAAAACCCTGCAAAACATATACACTTTAAGGAAGATGGTTTTGTAGAAGCTAAGACTAGAAAAGGGGCAACTACAATTAAACTATTAGATTTAAATCGTTCCTCATTAATAAAGGAAAGGAAAGATAGTTTAAGTAAAGCAAGATATTCTTTTAATGCTTTTATAGATAGTAAAATTTCTCATTATATATATGAAATAGAAAATATATCAATTAAAAGTCCGTACTCTGGAATAGTTAAACAGTTCTTGGTTAAATGGATTGACAAACTTAAAGAAGATATTAAAGAACTGATTTTTAATGATATTGAATTTATAAATTTACTGAAAAGTCTATTTGGTGACTTTAGAACTGTCAGCGACTTCAGTAATAAAATAAATCCCTATATTGAAAAAGGACAAAATATTAAACCACCAAAAAGCTTTTATTTTAAAAGAAACTTAATTAGGTCAATCGAAGTTCACAATTTTCGTGGCCTTAATTTTACACATTCTTTTAATATTGAAGAAACAGCAGGAGCTTGGTTAATGCTTCTGGGAGAGAATGGTTCTGGTAAAACCTCTATACTTCAAGCGATTGCACTAGCTTTGTCAGCTGATAAAAAAGATAGACAATCACTAAAGTCTTTTTTTTCAGGTGAAGAAGGTTATATACGAATAATATTAGTAGATGAACACAAACCCATTGAATTGGGTTTTAAGGATAATAGCCTAGTAATTGACTCTAAGGCTACTATTCCAGTTATTGCTTATGGAGCGACAAGACTTTTAAATGAGAGTAAAGTTTTAAAAGAGAACAACAATGTTGATAATTTATTTATAAGAAAACAAGAGGATTATTTTATCCCTCATCCAATAAGTTGGTTAAAAACTGATGAAGAACAAAGAGCCTTATCTCAAGTAATATTGGATATTCTTCCTTTTTATGAAGACAATCCTATAAAAATCTTTTTTAAGAATGAAGATCTTTATTTAATTAGAAAAGGAAGTGCTAGAGAAATCTCTTTAAATGAATTAAGTAGTGGATATAAAACTATAATTTTACTTGTTTCAGATATCATGAGAAGTATATATAAAGTTTACAAGAGTGGAAATCTAGCCGAGGGAATTGTACTGATTGATGAAATTGACGCTCATTTACATCCAACTTGGAAAATGAGAATTGTAAGTAGACTACGTCAAGCTTTTCCAAGAATGCAATTTATAGTTACAAGTCATGACCCATTATGTTTACGTGGAATCCATAATGGGGAAATAGCTGTACTTCAACACAACGGAGATTCCATTAATGTAATTGATGATTTGCCTGACCCAGCAGGTCTACGTATAGATCAAATATTAACTTCTGAAATGTTCGGTATGAATAGCACGATAGATCCAAAATATGACAAACTAATAAAAGATTTTCATTACCAATTGAGCCTCCCAAGTGATGAAAGAACTGAAGAATTTCAGAAAATAAAAGAAGCTTTAGATGAGTTTAAATATCTTGGTTCAACGAATCGTGAGCGTATACTTTACCAAGTTATAGATGAATATATTTCAGCAAGAAAGTTAAAAAACCAATCTTATCATAAAGTTGATAAAAGCACACAAGAAAAGTTAGTTGAGCTGTGGAAAATTTACGGGGTTGAAGAAATATGATACATGTTACTAGGACTAGTGGTCCTCCGGAATTAGACAAAGACAGTAGAATTGAAAAAGCCTTAGTGATTAAACATTTTGAAATTGAAAAGAGTAATTTGGCCTTTAAATTGTTTAATGTTTATAAAAAAACATATGTAAGAGAGGCACTCAGAGATTTATTTAAGAAAAAATGTGCTTATTGTGAAAGTTTTCTCACTCATATTGAACACGCACACATTGAACATTGGAGGCCAAAAGGAAAGGTAGCAGAGGAAAAAGAACATATTGGGTATTATTGGCTTGCAGCAGATTGGGATAACTTATTTTATACATGTGGGGTATGTAATAGTTCGTTTAAAGGAAATAAATTCCCCATTGATCCTAATTCACGTTATGCCATGAACAGTGAAGATGATTATTTAACTCTTGAGCGTCCTTTATTAATAAATCCGTGCGTTGATAATCCAGAGTTATTTTTTAATTTCACGGATGAAGGAACTATACATTCAAAATCTTTAAAAGGAATTAAATCCATTGAGGTATATGGACTAAACCGAGAGGATTTAAACTTACGAAGAAAAGTATATGCACGTCATACTATTATTAATAGGCTCGACGATATAATTCAAGATATACTTGATTTTCAAGATAACCCAGATGTTCTTTTTAGACGTACTAAAAGGAATATTAAAGATTTAAAGTGTTATATCAATGAAGAAGCAGAATATATAGCCATGACTAAAAGTATTATTAAACGATATCGTGCAGAGTATAAAGAAAATTATTTTTTTTTAGAGGTAACAAATTCATTGATTGATAAACCTAAGGTTAAAGAAAAAATATAGTATTCTATATTAATTCTTTAAAGCCTGTTCTTCTATTATTTAGTTATGAGAATTAAACACATTGGGTTAGTATCAAATCAGTTAGATTTTCACTCTCCAATTTTGTTAAAAAAGCAATCAAATAATATTATGTTGGTTGCTTTTTTATTGTTTCCTATATGATTTTTAATTTTATAGTAAGTTAAGAATTCTTTAACTACATAGGATAGTGAGTATATTGCAGCATGAAAGGCATCCTTCTTCATAAACGAATGGAGATTATATATTGTTCTTTAGATAATTCAAGATGGTTGCCTTCGCTGGAGTAGATCCAAGTGTTCACTCATCGGGTAAGTTTACGGCAACCATTAATCGTATGACTAAAAGAGGTTCGAGCAGACTACGTCATTCTCTGTATCTTGCCGTCCTTTGCAGCATAAGAAATTCAAGGAACAAAAAGCTTAAAGAATTCTATGAAAAGAAAAAATCAGAAGGAAAACCTGCCAAAGTGTCAATCGTTGCCTATATGAATAAGTTGCTTCATTGGATTTACGCATTATTAAAGAGAAAAGAAACGTTCCTAGATTTAGCCTGATTAATGGTATTGTGTAACAGAAAAAATCCATCCAAAAGGATTTTGGAGGGTTATTTGGCATGGCCAAAAATAGTATATCATAAGGAAAATGTAAATTTTAGAGAAAGATATTGACAACAATTAGGAAATGAACCCAGAGGTTTTTTCTCTGAATGCGAATGGTCTGGACAATCGTATTCAGAGATCAAAATAAGGAGTACCTAATTATACAATGAACAAGTATGAATATCTTGTGGAATGATACGTTTAAGATGTGTACTTTTTCTCACACTTTTATTCCGTCTCACTACATTAAGATTGCTTGTCGTTTTGAGACGGATTTTTTTGTGTACTATTAACTTCTTATAATTTATCTTATATAAACAAAAAACTTAAAATATAAAAAGGGTAATCTAGTAACTACCCTCCCCCATTTACGGAACAATATTCAGAACTATCAGCTATTACAGGCAGCCCTTATACTTATCTTGATGATATATAGAGCCAATTACTAAGTTTCAATTACCTAAAAAATTAAACACCTACTACTCTCTCTTTTATATGGCGTTTTTTGTCAAAATTAAGATAGAGAAAATTATGGTAATTAAGGGACTTATGTATTAGTATGTAAAAGTATTACATAGTTCTTAATAACGAATTTAGGGGGGGGATAAATGTGCGTAATAAAGGTATTTTATCTTTGGTTGCTGTAGGTCTATTTACTACATCATTGTCGGTAGGTGCTGTGAAGGCCGAGGAAAACGAGAACGGATTGGCAAGGAAGTCTATTGAACGTCAAGTGGAAAAACCACTTGAAAAGGGTTTCATTTATTCTAAAACATTTAAACAACTTGAAAAAGAAGTAAATGGTTCTCAACCGCAATCAGTTAAAGGTTCTAGTAAAATGAGTAGAATGGGTAGTTCTTCCAGCGATGAGTATATTTTTGAAACTGAGTATAATGATGACTTTGACTCAGCAGACAACGCATCATATGAAAAAGGAACAATCGGTCAATTACTTCCTTTGTATGATGTGGATTTTCATAAAATAGATGTTCCTAGTAGTGGAGTTTTATTAGTGGCTGGATTATCTGACTCATATGTTATTGATCTAGAATTTGCGGCTGTGCAAAAAGATTTTGTTACAAATAGTAGCTTAGAATATTTAGGTAGTGAATATGAGGACGGTGTTGAAGTACAAGCGTATCAAGCTAAAAAAGGCACCTACTATGTAGGTGTTATAGACCAAGATAACGAGTACATTGACGATAATACTGAATATGACATTTATGCTACCGCAACAGCATTTGTAGACAATGTTAACCCATCTAAGCCAACTGTTTATAAGGTCGACAATAATGACAAAGTTGTCACTGGTAAAGCAGAAGCTAATTCAACTATAACTGTTAAAAGTGGAAGTAAAGTGTTAGGCACTACAAAAGCAACATCTAAAGGAACGTTCTCTGTTAAAATTGCAGCTCAAAAAGCAGGTACTAAACTGACAATTACAGCTAAAGATAGTGCAGGAAATGTGAGTTCAAGTGCAACGGTAACTGTTGTGGACGTTATTGCACCAAGTAACCCAGCAGTAAATAAAGTTGACAATAATGATAAAGTTGTTACTGGTAAAGCAGAAGCTAATTCAACTATAACTGTTAAAAGTGGAAGTAAAATGTTAGGCTCTTCAAAAGCAACATCTAAAGGAACGTTCTCTGTTAAAATTGCAGTTCAAAAAGCAGGTACTAAATTGACAAGCACAGCTAAAGATAGTGCAGGGAATGTGAGTTCAAGTACAACGGTAACTGTTGTAGATGTTATTGCACCAAATAAGCCAACAGTAAATAAAGTCGATGACAATGATAAAGTTGTTACTGGTAAAGCAGAAGCTAATTCAACTGTAACTGTTAAAAGTGGAAGTAAAGTGTTAGGTTCTGCAAAAGCAAGTTCTAAGGGGAGCTACTCAGTCAAGATTAAAGCACAGAAAAAAGGAACTACACTTTCAATAACTACAAAGGATAAAGCAGGGAATACTAGTTCAAAGGCAATAACTAAAGTTGTAAAACATTAAGTTCAATATAACAAAAAGGGAGCCTGGTGGTTCCCTTTTTTCATTTGGAAGGCCTTAGTGAGTCATAATAATACTCGTTAGCACATCTTAATTTGTCCCAATATGTAGAATGGTAGGTGTCTCTATAAGGGATAAGGGAGTACTATACCTAAAGAGAGTTACATGTTTTATATGATTGTTTGTCAAAATCAGAACCCATTCGTATTGAGGTAGAGGTACGATAAGTGATTGAGAATGCTTTGCTACCATTATATAGAGAAGATATAGATGTTTGAAAACAATTTATAGAAATCAAATTGTTTTTAAATACAAGCCATTGGGAATTCCAATGCTCATTCTCTCCCTATAATATAGAAAGGAAGTTTTGTGTATGTTGCTGGCAACTACAAAAGAAATGATTTTATTAACGTTTAGATGGATGACTAGGTAATACAGAATGAAATAGTTGTTTAGCTAACGAATGACAAGGCTGTTGAAGCTTGGAAAATTGTTCAATAATTCCACCTTGATCTAATACAAGAATTTGTGAAGCTATAAAACGAGCTACTTGTATATCGTGTGTAATAAATAATAAACTCAGTTGTTGTTTCTCAGCAATAGTTGAAGCAGTTGTAATATTTTTTTTTGTAATACTAGATCTAAGCTACTTGTTACTTCATCTAATATAAGTATAGATGTTTAGTGGCTATTGCTCTAGCAATGGCCAAACGTTGTTGTTGACCACCACTCAATTCTTCTGGATAGCGCTGGAGCAAAGATGGTTCTAATCCGAGAGTATTCAATAAGTAAATCAAAATTTTTTAGTGGCCCCCTATAATCCTGCTTCGAGTAGTTGTTTCGTATGTGGGTGTTTAGGAGAATCAAAGCAAGTATAAACATCGGTATATTCAATTACTTCGCCATTATAAATTACTGCAACATCATCTGCTAATGCTGCAATCACTCCGAGATCCTGTGTAATTAAAAGCATTGTTAGTTGTTCTTTGTTTTGTAGCGTCCGTAACAATGCTAAAATATTATACTGATATGCTCCTGCTCAGCAATATCTTCCACAATCAGTCATTCAAAAAATAATTTATAATCAAGAACATAATTCAAAAAGGTGGAAGGGGACCGGGTATCTAATTTATTGTCAACATATTCAACGATGTAGAAAGGCATGGACTTAACCAGCTGTTCCAATTTCTGCTCATGGACTTGATGCTGTCTGGTATTGGCCATTGATTGATCCAGCTTCCTTATTCCCGGGACTAAGGCTATCCAATCAATATAAATATTGATTGGATAGATCATCAGCAAGAGCTAAAATAAGGATTACTAACAGAAGACTGTTAATGAAGTATGGTTATCCACCTGACCTTCAAAAATTACTTATATAAACTCCTAATTTAAAGGCCCCCGAACGGGCTTTTCAAGCGAATATCCCTCAAATCCCCTTAATTCATAACTGTATATAAAAAAAGGAAAAACTATATATTTTACATACTGCTATAGTTTTTCTATTAGTAACTCAGTCAGTTATTTTATATAAAACTTCCTTTACAGAAATTCTTATTCCTCTCCGGAGAAATGATCAAAGACAAATTGTTTAAATTGTCGAACTGCAGGTGATAAATATCTTCCCTCGACCCAAGAAACTCCAATTACCCGTTGGCACTGCGGCCATTGAACACGTATTTGCGATATTTCACTTTGGTCTGTCCCTTTCAGGGTCGGTAGAATTGAGATTCCCAGCCCGGCAGCTACAAGCCCTGCTACGGTGTTTGCTTCCTCTCCTTCAAATGTAATATTAGGTGTAATCCCTGCTTCCTCAAACAATTGCTCGACAGTTATGCGGAGGGAATATCCTTTTTTTAAAAGAATAAACGATTCTGCTGCAATTTCTTCTAAAGTGATCGTTTCATAATTGGCGAATTTATGCCCTTTAGGGACTATAACAAAGAGTTCCTCCGTCCAAAGTTGCGCCCATTGGAGTGGCGCTTTCATTTCCATAGGCGCAATTAGACAAAGATCCAATTCTCCTAATTGTAATTGCTCAAGAAGAGTATGGGATGGGCTTTGTGTGAGTTGAAAATTGATTTTTGGATAGTGCATACGAAAAGAAGCGATTAAATCTGGAATAAGATTCGTGCTCAACGTGTGTAGAAAACCAAGGGAGACTTGTCCCTGCTCTGGCTCGAGCAACTCTTGAATTTCTTGTTTACCTTTATGGAATTCCTTCATCATACTATCCACACTCTTTAAAAAGATGTGACCATATTGATTTAATCTAATTGAACGCCCTTGACGTTCAAAAAATGGAACACCTATTTCATCCTCAAAACGAGCAATAGATCGGCTGAGGGCAGACTGGGTGATTGATAACGCTTCTGCCGCACGCGTCACGTGTTGCATACGTGCTAGAGTTTGGAAGTATTCAAACTGTTGCCATTCCATCCATAGACACCTCTTTCATAAATCTGTTCTTTCATTCCATATAATCATTAAAACCATTATTATAATGAATTATACATCATAAGGTATCGGTGGTAATATAAAATTCAAGAATAGAATTTGTTAAAAGGAATGATTTTTTATGCAATATAGATGGCAAAGGTTGATTGTATTATGAGATATATTCAACAAGGTACACCTGTCTTTCGCAAAACTAGCTTTGCTTTCTTTGCGGCTGGTTTCAATACATTTGCTATTCTTTACTGTGCTCAGCCTTTAATGCCAGAGTTCACTAAAGAGTTTAGTATTTCTCCAACTACTGCAAGTCTGTCACTTTCGGTCACAACAATAGCTCTAGCCATCAGCATGCTGGTTTTTGGTTCTTTGTCTGAAGTATGGGGACGTAAGCCTATCATGGTTATTTCTATGATCCTTGCTTCGGTGCTTTGTATTCTTACAGCATTCAGCCCTAATTTTCATCTCTTACTGGTGTTTCGTACTATGGTAGGAATTGCATTGGCTGGCCTTCCCTCCATTGCAATGGCCTATCTTGGAGAAGAAATAGAGCCTAAAAGCCTTGGAACCGCAATGGGCCTGTATATCAGTGGCAATGCAATTGGCGCTGTGTGTGGTAGAATTATCTCTGGTATGCTGAGCGACTACCTTGGTTGGCACATAGCAATAGGAGGAATCGGTCTAATAAGCTTAGTGGCCACCCTGATTTTTTGGATTAGCTTACCACCTTCGCAAAATTTCCAACCTCGTAAATTAGAGATTGGAAGGTTAGGGAAATCCTTAATTGACCATCTTAAGGATCCAGAATTAATTTGCTTATATACGATGGGGTTTTTGCTTTTAGGAAGTAATGCAGCATTGTTCAATTATATTGGATATGTATTAATTGCCCAGCCTTATTCATTAAGTCAAACGTTAGTAAGCTGGATATTTATAGTTATGATTGTTGGAATGTTTAGCTCTGCCTGGACTGGGAAATTGGTAGATCGACACGGTAAGCAAAAAATATTAATCATTAATCTTTTGATTTCGTTCTTCGGAGTCTGTTTAACTTTGGATTCTGATTTGTTTGTGAAGATACTAGGACTTGGATTGTTTACTTTTGGATTCTTTGCCTGTCATTCGATTGCCAGTAGTTGGGTCGGACAACGTGCTTCACATAACAAGGCACAAGCATCTTCATTATATCTATTTCTTTACTACGCTGGATCGAGTGTAGGTGGAACAGTCGGAGGTGTGTTTTGGTCCATATTCGGATGGGAGGGACTAATCGTCATGATTTCGGGATTCTTATTACTTGCTCTTATACTTTCAGTATACCTTTCAAAGCGCCAATACCGATATAAACATTATGATGTTTTAAAACCTCAGAACCCATTGAAACAAACCTCAGGTAACCCATGAATCGTCAATAAATAAAGGGGAGCACATATTTGCCTTGTTTAATATGTACTCTCCTTTTATCTTTTAATAAACTAAACCAACTAAGAATAACCCGAACATACATTCAACAAATGCAATATATATTCAGCTCCTTTTCGAGTACGAAATAGAACTTTATTAGTCTTTTCAAATTAGTGTTCGGTCAAAATCTAAACATGATTTTTTTTATTACTATTTGCAGGTAATTTGTTCACTGGATCGCTTTTTTCGCTAGGAAAAAGGTTGAGGTGTTTGAAACGTATATCAGTTTTTACTAATGTGCTGAATTAATCTAGCTGGTGGAGGGGTGGAAGAGGCATTTCGATAGTTACACAATGAAAATGCGTTGGTCTCATCAATATGGTCTGAGTTGATAAAGCGATAATCACCACCTCGAGCGACGAATGCTTGTGCAGTGTTAAGAGCTGTATCCAGGTGAAAGGGAAATGGATGTACCAGTATCGTCCAGTAGAGTCCGAAGGAAGCACTGAAATCTAAGGTTTTATTAATGGATAACTTTGGTAAAAGTAAATTTTAAAACTAACCAATGCTCTTAGGGAGGAAACAAATGAAGGTGAAAAAAATACATCATGTAGCTATAATTTGTTCCGATTATGAAAAATCAAAAAACTTCTATGTAAACATTTTAGGATGTGATATTAAGCAGGAAACATATCGGGCAGAAAGGAAGTCTTATAAATTAGATTTAATGGTGGGAGGGGAATATCAGATGGAATTGTTTTCATTTCCGGATAGCCCCCATCGTCCAAGTTATCCAGAAGCAAGAGGGCTTAGACATCTTGCTTTTGAAGTGGAAGATATTCATCAAGCGATTGAAGATTTAGAAAAAGAAAACATTCCAGTCGAACCTATCCGTGTTGATGAGTTAACAGGAAAGAGGTTTACTTTTTTTTGTGATCCGGATGATCTGCCTCTTGAAATATATGAAAAGTAGTACTTACAGTAGGGTAGGTATATTTTGATATAAGAAAAGTCTTTCATCAAGGTGCCCTAAAACAAAATAGTACTCAAAACAAAAATGGAAATCATTTTATGATTTCCATTTTTGTTTCTGTATTTTTCAGGTCATAAAATCTATTATATATTAAGTTTTTATCAACCAAGTGCAGTGTGATTTCTACTAACTGGATAAATATAGGATTTAACATCTTCTCCAACAAATGCTTTCCAAGTAATCAATTTTAAAAGGTCGTAATTTAAAATACTCCCTTTTTCATTGAGATTATATAAAAAAATTCATTTTTTGTTATTGTTAGGTTTTTGTATTACCTAATATATATTCTTAGGCAGCAAGGCTCATTATCTTGTGAATTTTAAAGGAAGTCTTTTCACTCCAAAAACGAACGGACTTGGAATCGCCTCCAGCTCAGTCCCTTTTACACCTTCCAATTTTGCAAAAGTACTTAAAAGTGTCACGAGAGCTACTTCTGCTTCTAGACGTGCAAGCGGGGCACCTAAACAAAAATGAATACCAAACCCGAAACTCAAATGAGGATTTAATTTCCTTTCTAACGTAAACCGATTAGGCTCTGCAAACTTTTGTTCATCCCGGTTTGCCGAAGCGACCCAGCAAATTACTTGTTCCCCCTTTTGGATTGTTTTGCCCCCAACTTTGACATGTTCCTTTGTAACACGGCCAATTGCCTGTATTGGAGGATAAAAGCGTAGTGTTTCTTCTACCAATTTTGGTATTAAAGGCAGATTAGTCCTAGCTTGTTCTTGAATGTTTTTATCTTCTGTCATATAGCGAACGGCATTTGTAATCAAATTAGTTGTTGTTTCATTTCCCGCAACTAATAATAAAACACAGAAAGATAGTACCTCTTCTTCTGTTAATTTTTCCCCATCAATTTTTGCTGCTAATAATAGCGAAATTAAATCTTCTTCAGGATTTACTTTTCTCTCTAAAATTATTTTTTTGAAATATTCTTTAAGAAACTCACTTCCTTCCTTACGTTTCTGTGCCATTCTTTGAAAGGCTTCATTTGAATTATCTTTGGCGCCTGCCACGAGAACATCAGAATAGGTTTTAAAAAGATCCCGATCCTTAGCAGGGACCCCCAATAATTCGGCAATTATTATGACAGGCAACGGACCAGCAAGGTTATGAACGAGATCCATGGTCCCCTTCTCATTAACTTGATCGAGAAGGTAAAGTGTCACCTCTTCGATTTTATTTTTTAAATCCTTCACTGCTTTAGGAGTGAATGCCTTGTTCACTAAGTTTCTCATTTTCGTGTGTCGAGGAGGGTCCATTGTCAAAATGCTTCCTTGAAGAGTTCCAGACCCTCGTTCCGATGAAAACAGTTTTGGATTTTTTAGAATATAATGAACGTCTTCATATCGAAACACATCCCAGCAGCTTCGAGCCTCGTCGTACCTTACAGGAGTTTTTTGTCGTAAACTATTAAAGATTGGAAAAGGAAATAATTGATCTGCGTTCGAAGCAATTTCGCTCATGGGAATGAGATTAGCATACTGCTCCACTGTGCTTGTTGAGTTACGTACTTGTGTCATGGTTTCATCTCTCCTTTTATTGTGACTAATATTCATACATAAACTAGTCATGAACCGGTTCATTAAATAAGATAACAAACTCATAATTTGGTTTCAATTGACATAAATTGAGATATTTTTCAATAAGAAGAAAGTAATAACTTTGAATATTTGACTCACCACCTATTGAAAAACCCTTTTGAGTTTCATAGCTTCTCGTTTAAGGTCATACCGGTACCCCAAGTGGTCGTAGGGGAATATCAGCTGGAATTGTTCTCTTTTTCCTTATAGCCCAATTGTCCAAGTTATCCTGAAGCAAGAGGGCTTAGGCATCTTGCCTTTGAAGTGGGTGATATAATCAAGCGATTGAGGAGTTAGAAAAAGAAAACATTCCAGTCGAACCTATCGAGTTGATGAGTTAACAGGAAATGGTTTACTTTTTTTGTGATCCGGATGATCTGCCTCTTGAAATTCACGATCTCAGCACTATTTCGAAAAAGGTTATTGACCCTACAATAAAAGGTGGAAAGGGGACAGTATTTAGATAGTCATTCACTTCTCCATAAGTTTCTTTTGCATTTCCAATAATTCCTTAAGCTCTCAACAGGTCCACTTTATCCAAGTAGGGCTTCTTTTATTTTTCAGAAACATAAAAAGGGCTGCTAGTAATCTATTAAGTACTATACAGATTTAAAGGAAGCTTCATAAGATATTAAAAAGGAGGTACAAGCCATGAAAGAAAAAATAATTAACGCGGAAATAACCGTTTCCGCTTAATAACGGGTACATTTCCTGATAAAGAAACCGCCGAAATAATGGCTGAAGAACTGAAAATTCGTTATGGCTGGATTGTCTATATAATTCCGGAACAAAGTGAAAAAGACTGGAATTAAAATTTGTTAATTACCAAAAGGATTTGATGAAATAGGGAAATTAGTAGAGAGGATGACTGAATTGAAATTACAAGATATAAAAGGATCTTATGATGTAATCATTAGCCTAGGAAGCTGGTGTGGACCTTCTCTTAATTTAAGGCGGCATAATTTGAGGCGGTTTTCATTTCCCCTTGATTGGGTTGTATCTAACTCACTCCAGGATGTAAGCAGATTATTGAAGAACAGATTTGTCGGATTTATGGACTTTAACAATATGAAGAAGGTAGATGGTATCTCTTCTTATCTTGATGATGGAGATGCGGTTTTTTCTGGTGAAGGCGGTAAGCAGCAAGACGCGCATTTTATCCAAGATACCTATTATAATATTATTTCAGTCCATGATTTCCCAATAATTCCCAACCAAGATTGGACTAATCTTTATCCTGCTTACAAAGAAAAACTCAATTACCGAATAAATAAGTTTATTGAAATAATTTCAAATAGCAAATCCATCTTATTTGTTAGGTGGGGGGCAGTTTCCGTTCCCGAAGCGGTGGAATTGCAATCCGTCTTGTCTGAAATGATACAGGGGAAATTTAATATCCTCTTCCTTGATCCAATAGCGGGCTTGAAAGATGTTAATGAAATCGACTGGGGAATCAAGGGCATTTGTACAGTGCAAGTACCCAGCGACGGTCCTAATGATGATTCAATGTGGGATTATGTGTATAATGGGCTAACCTTAACAAAAACATATTCTTAATATTGATTGCAATTTTATATTGCAAACATTAAAATTGCTGAAGCATTAGTCTATTTCCTTTATTAGCAGGATGAACAGAAGAGTTATTTTTACAGAAGCAGAAAATTATATCTCAAGAGTTAAAGGGCACTCATGATTTTAAATGAGTGTTTTTTTGTGCCTTAATCCGCTGAATTATCTAAATTTTCAAAAATTACAATTGACCCAAAAGGGACAGCTGATTTAGAATTGATATGTATATAAAATTATGTTTTGTATATAAAACTAAATTAAAGGAGGAATATTGTTAGTTAGTGAATGAAGTGTTAAATATTTTGATTTAGGGAGGTAAGTAGCATGTTTAAGAATAAATTGGCGTTCGTTCTGCTTTGTTTGGTGTTAATAGTATCTGCATGCGGTCCAAGTGACGAAACAACTACGGAAAATAAGGGGAATTCAAGAGGGAAAGCGGTAAAGCTTACTTTTACGGAACCTGCACGGTTATTGTCGGTTGCCCCATTGTATGTAGCCATTGAGCAAGGATATTTTGAACAGGAAGGAATTGAAGCTGAGATTGTTTCTGGTGGTGGAGGAGCACAAGTAATCGCTTCTGTATTATCAGGAGAAGCTCAGTTTGCGGTCTCGGGTCCTCGAAGTATGTTCACTCCTCTTGACAAAGGTGAAGATTTAATGGCGATTCAATCTTTAAATTCAGCGCTAACCTATCAAATTACTCTCTCTAAACAATATCAAAAGAAAAAGAATGTTTCTAAAGACTCATCATTTGAAGATAGAGTTGCTTCATTGAATGGGGCAACTATTGGTACAAACCTTGTTGGTGATTCTGGAGACGTATACACACGCTATTTAATGCAAATGCATGGTGTTGACCCCGATACGCTTAAAACCGTCAAATTGGCTGGAGATGGATCGAAGATTGGCGGTATGCAGGAGGGGATTGTTGACGGTGGTATAGCATCGCCTTCAATGGGTTTACAAGCGGAAAGTAAAGATGTTGGCGAGATTGTAATCAATACAAGTGAAGAGCCAATGTATGGGAATATGGTCTGGGAAGCCGTTTTTGCTAAAAAGGAATATTTAGAAAAAAATCAGGAAACATCTTTGAAAGTAGTTCGGGCAATAGGGAAAGGTATGGAATTCACACGTAATAACCCAAGAGAGGCAGCCGAATCAATCGAATCTTATTTTGATGGAATTGATGTTGATATCCTAGAGGAATCACTAATCGGATTGAAAAACACTTTTAAAGGCTATGGAGAAATGAATCAAGAAGCTTGGGATAATGCCCAGGATCCATTAGTTGAATTCGGCAAGTTGTCAGGCGTTTCTACTAAACAGGATACTGCTGAAGATGTTATTTGGACAAATAGTTATATAGAAGAAGCATTTAAAAAATAAATAGATAGAAAGGAGATGATAGTCAAGATGGAAAATGCACAACTGGAAAATTTCAAATTGTCCACTCGTTTTTTGGATGTTACTTACGTAAACAATAAAACTGGTGCAGAAGTGATTGCCCTGCAGAATATAAACTTAAATATCAAAGATGGTGAATTTATATGTATTGTGGGGCCGAGCGGCTGTGGGAAAACCACTTTTTTAAATACTGTAGTTGGATTATTGAAGCCAAGTAAGGGGGAAATTCTATTAGATCAGCAAAAAATTGATGGTCCCGGCAAGGACAGGGCAATGGTTTTTCAAAACCCGAGTCTATTACCTTGGAGAACTGTTTTGGAAAATGTTCTTTATGGAGTTGAACTGTTAAAGCAAATAACCGCAGAGAAAAAGAAAGAGGCCAAAGAATTTATTGAAATGGTCGGTTTAAAAGGTTATGAAAATCATTATCCACATGAATTGTCAGGTGGGATGCAGCAACGGGTAAACTTGGCTCGGGCATTAACGGTAAACCCATCATTAATCTTACTGGATGAACCATTTTCGGCATTGGACGCTCAAACTAGGGAATTTATGCAAGGTGAGTTACTTAGAATATGGGATGAGACAAAAAAGACAAGTCTTTTCATTACACACCAAATTGATGAAGCGGTATTTTTAGCTGATAGAGTTTTTGTTTTTGGGGCAAGACCAGGACGTGTAGTGGAGGTTGTGAATGTTGATATACCTAGACCGAGAGATCTTCATGTGAAGCGTAGCCCGGAATTTTTAGAGTTTGTAGATCATATTTGGTCCATTATTGAACAGGAGTCTTCTAAACAAGGTTTCGATAATAAAGAGAAATAATTAATGTGAAAGGAGAATACTATGACGAAGGGTACGATTCAACTTACACAATCAAAGCAAAAGATAAAAAAGGCGAAGAAAATGAAAAAAGAAAAAAAGTCATTTTTTATCAGTGTTGCTTCTGTTTTACTATTCCTGTTGCTTTGGGAAACTGCCTCTCAAAATGAATGGATAAATCCATTGTTCATAAGCTCACCAATTGAAATTGCCCAAGCGGCAGTTGTAATGGTCCAAGAAATTTCTTTTTGGGAAAATATGAAAGTAAGTGGTTACGAATTTATTGCAGGCTTTGTTTTAGCCATACTTATTGGAATTCCGATTGGTGTGTTATCGGGCTGGAATTCTACCTTTAATGCAGTGGTTAACCCTTTCATTTCAGGATTATATGTAACTCCTAAAGTCGCCCTTTTACCAGTGATCATCATTGCATTCGGAATAGGACCAGCATCAAAAATTGTAATAGTATTTTTGATGGCCTTCTTTCCAATAGTGATGAGCGCTCAAAAAGCTATGTTAACTTTAGATCAAAACTTAATAAAAGCAGCAAGAACGTTTAGTGCAAGTGAATTTCAAATTTTTAAAACAATTGCTTTGCCTTCGACGGTACCATTCCTTTTAAACGGTATTCGCTTAGGTATTGGTCAAGGATTAATTGCTGTAGTTGTAGGTGAATTATTCGCTTCGACAGCTGGTATCGGATATCAATTGACAAGCAATGGTCAAAATCTACAAACAGATCGTATGTTTGTTGGAGTGTTAGTCATTACGATTACGGGAATCATTCTTACTTCATTATTAGGCATTATTGAAAGACGCTTTTCATCTTGGAAACCAGAAAATAGTTAATTGAATTTATAATGTAAACGTTATTTTTGCAGTATTGCTTCACAAAACGGTTACAGTGTAAAAGCCTCAAGACAATATTTCAAGTAAGCTTAAATTTGGAAAAGGTAATTGTAATCGGGTTTGTAGCAAAAGGGGTTCCATCTGAATTTTTAAACAAAGTTGATTGGAGCGGGTGTACGAGACTCCTGCTTAGAAAAGCGCGTCCAAGGGAGACCCCACAGGCGCAAGAGCGCCGAGGAGGCTCCCGGACCGCCCGCTGAAAGCGAGTGCCCTACGTTACAATCAACGTTCATATTTTACACTCCCTCAAAAAACTGTAGGCAATCTTAAATAATATCGAGTTTGTCTACAGTTTGAACAAAAGGTGCTTCCTATACGAAGCACCTTTTGTTTAGCATGCCTTTTTAACCAAATCACATTTTAATTGAAGATTTCCTTTCCAAGCCCATTTGTTATTTACTTTCGTCAGCGATGATCACATCTCAGAATGTATTCTGATTCGTTATTTTACTGTGCCACTTCACAGCGAGATAGAAATTTTATTGAAGTTCTCACGTATCCATGATACCTTCAGTTTATAGTGAATGGTTGGGAGGAATAGGTTTTGAACACTAAGGCATTTTTATTGGCATCTATTACAGTAATTATTTGGGGATCTACATTCGCTGCTATTCGTGCAAGCTTACATGGCGGGTATTCAGCAGGCCATTTGGTACTTGTTCGTTATCTTATAGCATCAGGGATTTTTGTCCTTTATGCTCTATGGCCTGGGGTGAAATTTCGACTCCCGAAAAAAGAGGATTTGCTGAGGATATCGATTCTTGCATTTATTGGTATTAGTATTTATCATATCGGGGTGACATTCGGGGAACAAACCGTTTCGGCGGGAACGGCTGGAATGCTGATTGGTTCAGCACCTGTTTTCATCGCGATCATTGCTGCGTTCGTTTTAAAAGAACGTCTCGGCCTATTCGGTTGGATTGGTTTAGGCATAGGATTCATAGGGATCACCTTAATAACATTAGGTACTGCAGGCCCTTCCCTGAAAGTTTCTGAAGGTGCCCTTTTAGTGCTGATGTCTGCTATTGCTTCTGCAGTGTTTTTTGTTATCCAAAAGCCACTGTTTAGCCGCTATAATCCGATTGAATTGACAGCTTATTTCACATGGATCGGTACAATACCCTTTTTCATATTTTTTCCTGGGCTATTTCAAGAAATTCAACATGCTACAATGGAAGGTCATTTATCAGCGGTTTTTGTTGGTATTTTCCCTGCAGCCATCGGTTATGTAACTTGGGCAGTCGCACTATCATTAGGAAAAGCCAGTTCCGTTTCCAGTTTGTTGTACATTGAACCTGTGATTGCCATTTTCGTCGCTTGGGTTTGGCTGCAGGAAGTACCTAGTACCCTTTCAGTCATTGGCGGCAGTATTGCGATATTGGGGGTCCTTGTCGTTAATGGTTTCGGAAAGTATAAATCAGTGGTGAAAAAAGCAGCATGAAAACTAGAAAAAATAGCAGCATCCCAGATCATCATGAATGAACGTATATCCTTCTTGGACGACTCAACACATAGGAGGGCATCCTAATAAAAGGAATTCACCCAGGTTGATGAGGTTAATCAGATACACCTGGGGAATTGGATTTTTCCGCCTCTCTGAAATTAAATCTTTTTTTAAAGTCCCAATCTAATTTAAATGAATTATTTTCACCTGTTAAAAATTTATAATCGATATAGGATTTTTCTTTTTTGGACATTTCGTCGACAAAGGGCGAATAGGTCCGGAATAACAATACATTTTTCTTTTCATCAAATTCTACAAGTCTTAGCCAGCCATTACCCCCTCGATAATTCGTTTGGTAATTGACCAGCATTTGAATGACATCATTTCCTGCTGAGTTTTGTTTTACCCGATGTGCTATCCCATAATAATGTCCATTAACCGTCATGAATACTTGATTATGGTCCTTTACGAGTTCATCCCAAATCACACGGCCATTAGAAGATTCGACGGCAATGGTTTTATCATCCTTAATCTTCGGGAATATAATATCATGCGAGACGAGGATTGTCGGTTTATCTTTATGCTGGTCTAGAACTTTTTTTGACCATTCCAGATCCTTATGCAAATTTTTCATATCCACTATCAAGATTAGATATTCATAACTTCCTGCCTTAGCGATTGCATATGAACTATACCCAGAGTGAGACGACCCCTTATAGTATTTTTTATTCAAAAAACGCTGCGGCCCATAATGCGTTAAGAAAGGATCGCCGTCCGCATAGTCATGATTCCCGGCCGCCATCAAATATGGAATTTCCTTTTTATCCAAATGGGAAATGGCTCCGAGGGAATTCTGCCATTGTTTTTCTGAATCACTATCGACAATGTCCCCAACAAATGTATTCATGATGATATTGTTCTTCTTGGTGTTATTGGAAATCCAGTTCATTTGGCTATTGAAAATCTCTGGATTTTGGCTTGAATATTTCTGAGTATCCGGGACAAATAGAAAATTATAATTCTTTTTATTCGTTAGAAAGGGTAAAGCTTTGTTTGATCCTTCGAATGGTTCATCGTCACGGGCATCCTGTACAAGCCATTCTTTTTCAGTTAAAGCCTTATTGGCAATTCGTATTTGCTGGATATTCCCTTTGAATAGTGCATTAAACTTATTTCCCCACTCAGATGCTCCGATGTTCCAGCCTTTCCCTTTAACTGCTGCAATACCGATTACTTTTTCCGATTTTCCGTAATCGCTGACGCCATTCAAAGTCAGAGTCGTCGTGTCACCATCATTAACAACCGCCAAATGGTACCATTCATCAGCATTTAATGATCGAGACCAATTGCTTACATTATAATTTAAATTAGATGGATGGCTTGTCCAGTGGATTTTTTGATCACTGGATACAGTTAAAGCAGAAAGGATTTTCTTCTCGCCTTCCATTTTATTAAGATCTGCTGCCTGTCCTTGTCTAGAAAAAAGCCCCATGGCATTCTTGGAATCGCTTGGTAACTTGAACACCGCTTCAATCGTAAACCCCTTATCGAATTTCTCCGAATTGATAGGGGAACCCTTTTTGGTTTTAAAATATCTTCCTGAAGGGGCGTTTTCGTAATTAGCGAACTCCAAGCTATCCACTTTTTCTTGATCATGATAATCTTCTTCGGACCATTGAATCATATTTTTTAATTCAGGCGAGGCAGGATCCCCTATCGTCACTAACTCTAAATCATTTCCATGTTTGCTTGTATCTTCTATAATTAAATTGCCTTTATCGATTGAACCGCTTTTAACATGTTGTTTTGTGAATTTCCAATTTGCCACGATATTGCTTCGATTATTTTCAGCAACGGAATCAGCCGATTTGGCAATACCAGGAACAATCATACATAAGAGTGAGAGACCTATTAATGCTTTTTTCATTCTCATAAACATCACCCCGTTACATTTTGATTAAGCGATATACATTTATCCTTTTTACTACCTGGATTAATTTGTAGCGTACTAAGCCTAGGTAGATTCCGTATAGCTGCAATATGGTATAGTTTGCTTATCTTCTCGATAACTTATTAAGGATGAGTAAAAAAGACTTATTCTTTTAAAGGGTATTAGGATAAAAGTTCTAATTTGTGCATTTATCTTGTTGAAATCAGGGATTACAACTAATTGTCAAAAGAGATCAAGATCAATATGAAGGGTTTTGTTTGCAGAAATTTGTACTTCAGATGGGGAGTAGGGAAACAAGCATACTGGTAATTGGAGTTATTGGACAAAACGAAGAAAAAGCAAAAAAAGAGACAGCCATAAGCTGTCTCAGACTGTAGACAAAAGGGGTTCGGAATTAAAAAATTCTGAAACCCTTTTGAAATTCCCTTTGAATTTTCGCCTA
>NZ_JBHZPG010000055.1:0-22332 GCF_042788005.1 Peribacillus sp. YIM B13472 | reverse complement strand
CCTTTGGCACCTTTGCCCTGTTTCACCTCACCGGTTCCCGCAGATTCTCCTTCTTCATGAGGACCTTTATGGCCTTTAGGTTCCGAGAGCTCCTGGGTTTGCACTGACTCAGTGGAGGCTGTACCATCTTTCGGTCCTTTTTTCCCTTTGGCGTCTTTTCCTTCTGTTACCTCTTGAGTTGCACGCACTGGCTGTTCCTTTTTATTAGATTTTTTCTTCATTTTTTCACCATCTTATTAAATTTATTTTCTTGTTTAATTTATGAAAAAAATCCGATACTTGATTAGACTCCAATACATTTATTTTTGCAAAGACTCTTGATCCATATTAAAAGAGTAATTTCAGTCGCGAAACTTTCTCATCCTATTTAGCAAACAACCATCTGTATTTTCATTTTCCCCTGTCACAAAATCTGTCATGTAATAGGTCAAATATTGAGCATAATGATTGTTTGTTTTTAACAATAACTCGTCCACATAATACACACCGTTAGGTATTTGGTCTAGCAAAAGTACGGTTAGTGAAGCGTAGATACCGCACGCCACCTGAAAATAGGTCGCATTGGTTTTATATTCTGAAAACACCACATCATTGCTTAATATATTGTATATATATCGCTCCTTGTCTTTAAACACAAGAAGCACCCCCACCAAATCTTCCCCTTCCATTGGCGCTTCAAGCGGATCAAGAACCTGCATTTCATGGTTCCATAATTCATCAACGTCATCCAGATGGGAACGGATTAACTCGGTGGTATGTGCATTTACTTTATATAAAAAGCCACCTTCCAAATCATACAACTGACATAACGTATATACTTCTTCGTGAGGCATCAAACAACCATAAAACTGGTTTCCGCCTAAATTCACTTTGAATTCAAGGTTATAAACTTGCTCGTATAAGAAGAGTGGTGTGTGGTGCTGGATAAACATCGGGTAGCACATGATCGCTTCATCAAGGAAACATTCTGGTGACCAGGTTGTATAGATGACGTTCTCTTTTGCCAAGTTCTTATCCTTAAAAAAAGAAGTGTCTTGCTCAACAATATAGCAGGCAATTGGTGATTCGTGGGCATATTTGTTGAGAAGCTCTATCGCCATCCATTGAACGACTCCTGGATTCATTCCGGAGCAAACGATAGCGGACGTATTGGTGAAACTTTTTTTGAATTTTTCAAAGTATCTGATTCTCTCAATCAAAGGGAATCCCGCAAACAAATCTTCATTTTCGTCAATCATAGTGTTCTCCAAGGCGGAATTAACATATTTCACACCGAATTCATTGCAGCATTTGAGCATTTCCACTGTGTCAGCATAGGAAAGATCAACCACAATATCTGTTTTTGTGCTCTCCAGATGTTTTTTAAATGTCATCGTATCCATTAAATCAAATTCGTGTAGCAAAAGCTTATTGCTTAAATTAGGGAAAAGATTATGATAATACTCTAGTTCTTTTTGTTTCACATCGATTAAGTGTATATTGGCATTAAAAATGGTATCGTGAATCGGGTCTTTATTATCGAGTATCGATTTATTTAATATAGCAAGTAATGACTTTGCCACACCGCCAGCGCTTCCTAAAATGGAAATCACTGTATTTTTGGTCTTCATATGCATATCTCGTCCAAATCCTTTTTTATATAACTTATGTAAAACCAATACGAAATGACATGGACGGGTTCCACAACAATCCAAAGTGTATAGAATTTATTTTATGGAAATGGTACAAACCATTTATCTTATTGAACATAAAATAGTTATACAAGCATGGAAAGGTAAACGGTTCCTCTCTACCGTAAACTGTAAAAGGAAGTGGAATAGTTGGATTCAAATGGACAGCATTTCATTATAGATGCTAAGGAATGCCAGGCAGAAATTCTAAATGATGCGAAGTTGTTGGAAAAATTATTAACGAAAGTTGTGTCTGATTTAGGAATGGAGATTTTAAATACTCATTTCCATTCTTTTTTACCTCACGGGGTAACGGGTGCCATCATTCTCTCAACTTCCCATTTTTCGATTCATACATGGCCGGAACACCGTTATGCAGCTTTAGATTTATATACGTGCGGAAATCAGGAATTATGGCCAGTATTAGAAGAGCTTCTTAACGAAATGAAAGCAGGTTCCGCTTTTGTTTATGAACTTTCACGCGGACATGAATCAAAAAATCAACCTGCCATAAAAGATCTTATTTTCACTTATGACGGCAGTAAAAAGAAAGATAGTGAAAGGACTGTAGAATTACGGGATGACCGCGGAAACGCATATGATAGCATTCAGTTAAAAGAACTTGTGGAAGGACAACATAATATTCTCTATCATGGATCCAGTCAATTTCAAGATATTACATTAGTTGAGGCCAATGACCTGCGTTTATATTTAGATCAAGAGCTACAATTTTCTTCATTGGATGAAAGGCATTATCATGAAGCATTAGTATTCCCTGCGATGGAGATGGCTTCTGAACATGAACGGGTTCTCATATTGGGAGGTGGAGATGGACTTGCTTTACGTGAAGTTCTTAAATATCCCAACGTAAAACATGTCGATCTTGTTGATATTGATCCTCAGGTTATTGGACTTGCAAAGACAAATCCAAAATTAATAACTCAAAATAATCGTTCTTTACTGGACGAAAGGGTAAATATTCACTTTGAAGATGCAAAGAAATTTATTTTAAGGGAATTGCAGCCCTACGACGTAATAATTATTGATTTTCCAGATCCCGTTGACCAAGTCATTAGCTCATTGTATACAATTGAATTGTTCAGTCAAACAGCAAAAATATTATCGAAACAAGGTGTGTTAGTTTGTCAGTCTAATTCACCAGAAGATACACCAACAGTATTTTGGAGTATTGGTAAAACAATCAATATGGCCGGTCTTAATACACTTGAATACAATGTTATTGTTCCCTCCTTCGGCTTATGGGGATTTCATTTAGCATCACATATTAAGCTTCCAAAAATTATTCCGAGTATTTCTGTCCAACATCAAGCTCTAACTTCAGACATGTCGAATTTGTTTACTATTCCTACGTCAATTAAGGAAGTACGGGGAAAAGCAGTTATGAATAGCCTCAAAAACCTAAAATTGCACAAGTTGTATAAAAACGAAATAGAAAAATGGTGACCAAAGACCAGGTTTTTTAGAAACCATAAAAAAACACATTTAAGTTTTGCTGTTTAAAATGACTCCGGTAATGCGCCGGGGTCTTTTTTTTGTAACTCTCTGGGTATATTCGTTTTAAAGAATCCGCTAAACAGCGATCCACTCTTCATTTAAGTTGGACTATCCATTACACCAATTCATCTGTTAGATGCTGAGCGAATTTCTTACATGGATTTAGCGCCATCTCTTTACCCTTCCTACATGGAGTTCATTCAGTAATTTCAGTCATTAACTTCAGGAAATTCTAAAGAGTAGTGTATATACACATTTTTGATGAATTTCAGTCTTATTGATAGAAGATGGACATTTACCACGACACAATGTCATTCCATGACACATATACATACAGGGTAAATGATTATATAGGAGGGGCAACATTATGAATAAGGAATGGTTAACTAATTTGGTTGGGAAAGTTTTAAAGGTAGATAGAGGAGGGCCTGAATCTCGGACAGGATTATTATTAGGTATATACGATGACCACTTATCGATCTTAACTGAACAAGAAGGAGTTATCTACTATAAAACCGACCATATCAAAAGTATTACCGAGAATGTAAAGAAGGGGTTCCAATTTCAACTGGAGGTTCCCGAAGATTTTACTTTTAAAACAGCTGCAACTTTTAAAGACTTACTTGATGACCTCAGAAATCAATGGGTAAATATTAACCGAGGCGGTCCCGAGAAGCTTGAAGGCGTCCTTCATGATATTAATGATGAATTCGTAACGTTAATACTAAACGAAGAAGTTATTCGCCTGTCAATGTTCCATATCCGCAGCATCAGTTACGGGGCAAGAGTAGAGAAACAAAAAGAAGATGAAAAATCGGAAAAAAATAAAGATAATAAAGACGGTGGAAAATCGGAAAAAAATAAAGATAATAAAGCAGAAGAAAAAGAAAAATAGTATTTCCCATAAATGATGTGTCGCTTCCGGGCAGAAGCGACCATCCAATTGATAAGGGGGACTCATCAGATGAAAAAACAAAATTTTCAAGAGGCACTTAATTCACTGATAGGTTTTAATGTAAGTATTATTTCCGATGATAAAACCGTTCATGATGGCGTGGTACTTGATGTGAAAAGCGATTTTATTGTCATTCAAATGAATCCAAATAAACAATGTTATTTTAACTTAAATCAGGTTTATGCCTTGTCAAAAAACACCAAAGAATTCCAGGTTCAAATACTTGACCACGAACCAACACAGAAACAAAGTTTTACAGAATTAATAAATGAACTCAAAGGTCATTGGGTGACAGTAAACAGAGAGAACAATCTATCCTTTGACGGATTTTTAAGTACCGTAACTAATAATTATATCGTTTTATTAAATAAGGATAAACAACTTTTTGTCCAATTATCAAATATACTCTATATTTTCAAAGGGATAGATAATAAGGAATCGTCAGAGAACAAATCACAGGAAAATAAGGACGAAAAAACTGAAAATAAACAGTCAGAGGCAGATCAAGTTAAGGAAAGTGATTCCGTGTTGAAGGAAGACACTGAAGTTAATTCCAAAGGGAAGGAAGAGCCGGCTGAACAGAAACAAGAACAGGACATTTTAACTTTTGGAAAAGAAGAACCAGCCTCTGCAACTCCGGAAGTTTTATCTGACTTGAAAGAAGAACCGATTGTTCAGTCTACAGTAAATGAAGTGGACAAAGATCAATCCAGTGTAAAAGAAAGTACAGATCAATATAAGAAACAAAAATCCCCTGAAATAAAGAAAAAAGAAAGTAAAGAGGAAATACCTTCAGTAACTAATCCTGAAATAAGTGCCCATCCGGAAGTTTTATCTGACGTGAAGGAAGAACCGACTGTTCAATCAACCATAAATAAAGTGAACAAAAATCAATCCAACGTAAAGAAAAGTACGGATAAATATAAGAAACAAAAATCCCGGGAAAAAAAGAAAAAAGAAAGTAAGAAGGAAAACTCTGCAGTAACTAATAAAAAAGATATTCAAGAGGCAATCCAAGAAAACTTGACTGAAGAATTCAGGAACTCAAGCCCTCAAGAAATGAACGAACAATCCGCAAAGAAAAATAATTTAAAAGAAAAAAGGAAACTGATAGATAAGAAATGTTACGAATTAATGAAGTCCACTGAAAAAATGTATGCAGAAAATGGAAAACAAAAAACAGAATATTATTCATTGATGAAATTTGCTGAAAGAATGCATGGGAAATTGAAGGCAAAACGGTTAGGGCCTTAAGAAAAAATTCAAGGCTAATTGAAAGGAGGACATGGAATGATGATTTTGTTTTTTTCTGTACTTGGGGGAGTCTTCTATACCTTTTTTGTAAAACCTCAAAATCAAACCACTCCTGATACCGTAAAAATTACACCATCCAAAAACAAGGCGGCGGAGGTAAATGCTTAGTTCACAAATTGTCTTGATGACAATAATTTTTACTTTAACTATTATTCTCATGTTATGGAGACCTTTTGGGATTAATGAAACGATACCTACTACAATAGGTGCCTTGACTGTATTAGTTGCAGGCATTGTTCCTTGGATGGATGTTTTAAATATATTTGATATTATCAGGGGCGCTTCTTTAACCATATTATCCACCATAATGATGTCCATTGTACTTGAAAGCATTGGTTTTTTTAGGTGGATTGCTTTAAATATCATCATCCGGTCTAAGGGTTCAGGGGTTAGATTATTCCTTTATACTAATCTCCTATGTTTTTTCATGACAATGTTTTTCAATAACGATGGAAGTATCCTTATCACAACACCTATCATTATTCACATTGTAACGTTACTAAAGATTAAACCTCACCAAAAAATCCCCTTTCTAATATCAGGAGCTCTAATAGCAACGGCAGCGAGTGCCCCAATAGCAGTAAGCAATATTTCCAATTTGATTGCACTAAAAATTGTAGGACTGAGCCTTAATAGTTATATCAATTTGATGTTTGTTCCTTCGATGATAGGGATTTTAACAATCGGGTTATTACTTTATCTATATTTTAAGAAGGACCTTCCAAGGAAAATTCCCAGTGTACCTGTAAAATGGGATAAAACCTTTTCACGCTATGTGCAAACCCATCCACTCGATGTTAAACAACAATCCGAAGATAATGATTGGAAGTTGTTTAAAATGAGTTTTGCAATCGTCATTTTAACGCGGGCGAGCTTCTTCGCACTTACACCATTTGGGGTTCCTTTGGAATTGATCGGTATGGTGGGAGCGTTCCTTTTGATAATACTGAGATGGTATAAAACCAAAACTGGTCTTAGCGATATTGTAAAGAAAACACCCTGGCATGTTCTTTTATTTGCTTTCAATATGTACGTGCTGGTATATGGTTTGAAGAATGTTGGCTTGAATGATTATATAGTCAGCAATTTAAAACCCTTAATTATGGACAGCCCATTCAACGCTACCATGATCATGGGCATATTATTAACTATCCTTTCCAATTTATTTAATAATCTTCCTGCAGTTATGATAGGGACTTTGTCGATAACAGAGATGGGATTGGATCCTCACCTTGTACAAATTGCTTATCTTGCTAACGTGATTGGAAGCGATATAGGTGCTTTGTTAACGCCTGTTGGTACGCTGGCTACATTAATTTGGATGTATATATTGAAGAAACACTCCATCAATATCTCCTGGGGAAAGTATCTTAAAGTTACTTTTTTGATAATTCCTATAGGGTTAATCGTAAGTTTAATCTCGTTGTATTTTTGGACCACTTGGTTATTAAAGTAGGAAGGAGGGGTGATTATGAATAAAATCTTACAAAATCTCAGAGGAAAAACGATTAAAATAGAAATTTCTGGAAAAAAATTCTTTTTCGGTACACTGGTTGATACTGGTATTGATGTAGTGGTTATCTTTAATGGACAGGATTTTGTGTATCTCCCAATCAATCATATTCAAAATTGCAAAGTAAATACTACGGAAAACGAGGAGATTTCCCTTCCTGTAGACTCACCTGGAATTGAAGCTGAGGAAGAATTATCACTACGAAAAACTCTTTTATCCGCGAAAGGGATGTTCACGGAAATATACGTAACTGGTAACCAGCCTTTACACGGTTATATAACAAGGGTGATGAATAATTACTTTGAATTCTATTCACCAGTTTATAAGACTATGTATATACCTTTATTTCATTTAAAGTGGATTATCCCATACACAGACAATCAAACTCCTTATGGTTTAAGTAACAAGGATCTTCCTGTACATCCATCAAAACTTTCAATGGCAAGAACCTTTGACGTACAAGTGGAAAAACTGATCGGTAGCTTAATTATTTTTAATATAGGAGAAAACTCCAATTTAATTGGACAAATTAATAAGTTAGAAGATAATTTTGTTGAACTTATTACGGCAAGGGAGGAACCTGTATATTTAAATCTTCATCATATTAAAACAGTTCACCTACCCTGAATGAAAGGCAGCAAATATGCTGCCTTTTTGATATTCCTTTTGTAAAGCGTAAACAAGGTGAGAATACTTTACGAAAAAACCACTTCTTACATATTTATCTTTTAGTAAACAATCGGGAATTTGATAAAACTCTGTTCAAGTTTCGTAAAGAAAATTGAAAGTTTTACTTATGCAATCCGCGAAATATCTAGTAAGATATAAAACGCTTCTGAAAAGGTGCTTTTTTAATGGATCCACTAGTCACCAAAATTTCCAATACGTTATAAAAACCCGCTTTTTCTATATGACGCACCTCGTTCACACGTGTTATTTCCTTATCTAATTTAATTTAAATAAAATCAAAATAACACAGATTTCATCTGACAATGACGGACTAAATCAATATAGAGTTTTATTCATGAAACAGTTATCAAATTACGGGTACCGCAATGAATCCAATCCTTAATGAACGAAGGTCGACCAGTATAAATCACTGGTCGACTTGTTTTCAGGGCATTTAATAACGTGCTCGATTTTTCATTCAACGTAGGAAATACAGAAAATAAGCTTTCTCCTAATATTTCCTCTCGTTCGAGAATTTCAGAGTGAAATCGCGGATTAAATTTGATGGTAAATAAGATTGTTCCTTTATTATCGATAATGGTAATGCCATCAATGTATTTCAGTTGATTCAGAACCTCATAATTATCCAATCTGTTCATTGTTTTCTCCTCCATGATTTTTTAGTTGTCTGGTATTTTAGGTGATTTTCTTCTTAGGCAGATCTTCTTTTATGGTCCTATAGAAACAGGTTAGTTCACATAAGATAAGATATAATTTGGATTAATATACAAAATTTTAATGAAAATAGAAAGGAAGCATGAATATGACAGAAATGCTGCCACTGACATCGGAGAATTTGGAGCAATGTATCGAACTTTACATGAACGTTTTTAATCGTGAACCATGGAATGAAAGTTGGACATATGAAACGGCTAAAGAGAGACTTTCCGACTTATTGCATACGCCTAAATTTCTTGGATTTTTATTTCAGATTGATCACAATGCTGTTGGTTTTGTTGCTGGAAATAGTAAGGTGTCTTATCAAGGTTTAACTTTTTATTTGGCAGAACTTTGTGTGAATAATGAAATGCAAGGTAAAGGGCATGGCTCAAAGATGCTTCAATCTTTAGAAGATGAACTGCAGAAAAGAGAGATTAAAAGTCTATATTTATTAACTGCTAATGACGGGCTTGCAGAAGCATTTTATTTGAAAAATGATTATGTTGTAAATGAAGATCGGGTGGTTATGAAGAAAAATTTATAACTGTATGAATTTTATCGTTTTGGAAAATAGTCAGGGGTGATGGAATTGTCGAAATCTGTAAAGTTGTATCAATTAAGCCGAAAAATACATAAATGGACTGGATTGGTTTTATCCGTTTTTTTTATGTTCATCGCAGTCACAGGCCTCGTGCTTGTTTATATGTTACCACTCGGAGTGGCTGATGAGTTAAGGACGGGGAAAGAGGCGGGTCCAGATCAAGCGATACCTATGGAGAAGGTCGTGTCCATTGCTACTTCTCAGGATCTTCCAGGTGCGGACTCGGTTGAAGATATATTTAGAATTGAATATAGACCAAGTGCAAATATGTACCAGGTTCGCTTTAATAACGGTCAAGATGTTCAAATAGATGTGAGTACGGGAAAGGTGTTATCCACAAATCCAGATTACTCGACGTTCCTCATCACTTTGCATGATGGATCCTTCTTTGGCGATTGGTATAGATACAGTATCCTCACAATGACCGGTTTATCCTTAATCCTGCTGTCATTTTCAGGGTATTACATGTTCGGGTATCCTCTTTATAAGCGTCTAATGGCGAAAAAAAAGTAACCTTAATATGAGGTGGTAGAGTGTCTATAAAAGGTTTGAATCACTTTTTATTTTCAGTTTCTAATTTAGAGAGATCCATTGAGTTTTATCAAAATGTTTTTGATGCAAAATTGTTAGTTAAGGGGAGAAACACTGCCTATTTTGATTTGAATGGAATGTGGCTTGCCCTGAATGCAGAAAAGGATATACCCCGTAATGAAATAAGACAATCATACACACATATAGCATTTTCCATAGAAGAAGCTGACTTTATGAACATGTACGAGAAACTAAAGGAATTGAATGTAAACATCCTGTCAGGACGTCCAAGAGATGAAAAAGATAAGAAGTCCATTTATTTCACTGATCCAGATGGTCATAAGTTCGAGTTTCATACAGGTACTTTACAAAACAGAATAGATTACTACAAACAAGAAAAAGCACATATGGAGTTTTTCGACTGATAATTAAACTATGAAAAGGGGAATATTTGTGAAAACTATTGGCCTTATTGGCGGAATGAGCTGGGAATCGTCGCTGGAATATTATCGACTCATTAACGAAGAAGTGAAAGCCAAATTGGGAGGATTGCATTCAGCCAAGTGCATTTTATATAGCGTGGATTTTGAAGAAATCGAACGCTATCAAGTTGACGGGGATTGGGAAAGTTCCGGTAAATTATTAGGGGAAGCAGCTCTGTCTTTGGAAAAGGCAGGTGCCGAAATGATTGTGATTTGTACAAATACGATGCATAAAGTGATTGGAAATATTGAAGAAAAAATCAGTATACCGATTTTACACATTGCTGATTCAACCGCAAAACAAATTAAAAAGTCCAAAATCAGCACGGTTGGTTTACTTGGCACTAAATATACGATGGAGCAAGACTTTTATAAAACACGAATTGAGTCTAATGGTATCAAGGTTTTGATACCAAATGACGAGGATAGAAAAGTGATCAATAAAGTAATTTATGAAGAATTATGTTTAGGGAAAATCCAACAATCATCAAGGGATCATTACAAAAAGATCATCAAGGGGTTAGTGGATGATGGAGCGGAAGGAATAATATTAGGCTGCACCGAAATTGGCTTACTGGTAAAACCAGAGGATTCAGAAGTGCCATTATTTGATACGGCAGCAATCCATGCCGTTGAAGCTGTCAATATGGCATTGGAAAAATGAAATGATTAGACACTGTTCTTCAATAAGAAAGGTTGCTGCGGCAGCCTTTTTTTTGTGTGGAGTTAAAGGGCAGATCTGTTTAATGGAAATAATCATGAACAGTAAAAATAACTACACAACAACTGAATAACTAAATTGATATTTTTGTTGACATGAAACATATCCTAATGTTAGGCTATATTTATCCTAAGGTTAGGATAAATAATTATAGGATAAAAAATAATAAAATAAATGGAAAAAGGGGAGAGAAATAATGAGTGTATTGTCAATTATTCTTCAAGTTATATTAGGATTGGGATTCCTAATGTTTGGATTTATGAAGTTCGGATCAAAGCAAATGGTGGAAGGGTTTAAGCATTATGGGTATCCAGGATGGTTTAGAGTGTTTACAGGAGTAGCAGAAGTCGTTTCAGCGGTATTGGTTATCGCAGGTATTTGGAATGAGAGTTTAGCTGCATGGGGAGGGTTATTCATTGTAGTAACGATGATTGGTGCCGTTTTTACTCATATTAAAATAAAAGATACTGTAAAACAGATGATGATGCCGATCATTTTATTAATTCTTGGATTAGTGGTTCTACTTATAAATTTCAAAGCTTTGCTTGGATAAATAGCCAATTGACCTATAGGAGGGATAAAAATGGAAATTAAAATTATTAAACCAGAAGATCAAGCGTACGGGCAGTTTGATGGCGGTAAAATAAAAGAGCAAAAACCGATTGGCTTTTCTGGAGAAGGGTCGCTAATAAATCGACTAGGACCATTATTTTACTGGGCTTGGGGGCATTCTCAGGAACCTGCAGAAATTGGGCTGCATCCACATCAAGGTTTTGAAATCATCACCTATGTGATAAAGGGTAAAGCTTATCATCGGGATACACTTGGTACGGAAAGTGTTGTAGAAGAAGGGGGAACCCAGCTCATGCAAACAGGCTCTGGTGTGTATCATGCAGAAGCATTAAAAGAACCATCGGAAATCTTTCAAATATGGTTTGAACCGCATTTAAGTCAGGCTGTAAAACGTACACCTGCTTATTCACAATACGATTCCAATGAGTTTTCTATAACGGATAAAGATAGTGTGAAAATAAAAACACTACTAGGAAATGATTCAACAATGAAAATCGTGACAGATGCTTCGATGTGGGATGTACTCATTCCAAAGGGAACAGTATATACTCATGGCATTTCATCGGATCGTACATTAGCTGGTTTAGCCATCAGAGGCGATGGAACTTTTTCATTAGACACGAATGAACCCACTCGTTTAGCAGAAAAAGATTTTGCCATCGTTCAATCAGAACAGGGTGGAGACGTATCAATTCAAGCATTAGATAAAGACTTTAGAATCTTCCTAATTGAAGTTCCGACTGAAGTTGATTATCCTTTATACAGAAAACCAAAATAACCAATTGTAATTTCGAAAGTTAGTTGTAATAGGAGGTTCGGTGAATGTATCAAGGAGATGAACAAAGCCAGATTGATTTACGTCTTTTCCGTATCTGGCTAAAGGCAAGTAAAACTATTTTTGGTCATGTCGTTAAAGATATTGAAAGACACGGAATTAGTTCAGAGAATTTTATGATTCTGGAACTTCTTTATAATAAGGGTCCCCACTCCATTCAAAAAATTAGTGAAAAATTGTCTATTCCCAGTGGGAGCATCACTTACGTTGTGGATAAACTTGAAAAAAAAGAATTTGTTAAAAGGGAGCCAAGTCCAACAGACCGTCGAGCTTCAAATGTAGTTCTAACTGACAAAGGACAAAGTCTATTTAAAGACATCTTCCCTCAACACGTTGAAGTCATATCTAAAAATTTGTCTTTTATAAGTAATGAGGAAAAAATACAGTTAACGAATCTTCTCAAAAGGCTTGGACTAGGTGCGCAGGATTGAGATAACAAAATAAATAAAAAAACACACCGCAGAGGAAGAAAAATAAGCGATTGTAAAAAAGCAGAAACGGTGCGTGCAACATCTTCAAACAATACCTTACAAACAAAGACCGTTAAAATTTCGGTCTTTTTCTTTTTGATTAGGCTATGTTAAACGATAAGAGTGTATTTGTATTTTTGAAGCTTTTGCATCTTCACAGGAACAAAAATGAATGTCTCGCGAGTCAATCCGATACCGAGACACTCTACTAGTGTTCTCAAACTCAGGGACATATGCGAATCGGCAAATGACTTGGAATGGGCAGATGCGACTTTGAACTTTTTCGAATACTTTGAGAGTAATTTTTTATTCTTTTAGAATCGTGGTTAAAAGATGGAATTCCTAGTCCGCCTGACGTGATGGCAAAAGAATTGGGGATATTGATAGAGAGAATTATATAGGTTTAACAAGTTATAGAAAAGGCCCTTTTTCTTATTTTGGAAAAAGGTTTTTTTTGTAATTTCATTGAAAGTTTCATAGAACCATAATTAATAATGATCAACTATTGGAGAATCCATTTATATCTGTTTTCACAATGCAGCATCATTTTGAGGGAGGTTAGTTCAGCAATATAAGGAAGCGAATCCAATTAATAGTATTTTTATGTTAAAGTTATACAGTTGAGGTTTTATTACATAATTTCATTAGGAAGGAAGAAAATTTGTATGACTGTATTTTTTAAAGGGGATTTTTGGTTTATTAAGGAAGGGTTAAAATGAGGAAAAGAATATTAGGTATGTTGCTTTTATTACTAGGCATGTTTTTTTTATCTGGCTTAGAAGTTGAAGCAGCAGATCAAGTGCATACTGTATCCTCTCAAGAAACGGTAGAATCGATTGCAGCGACTTATGATATATCGGCAGAGCAATTAATGAAGACGAATGGTTTACCGGATGGTAAGTTATATGAGGGCCAGATGTTAAGAATCATTCAGACTGCTTATACTCCTTCCATCTATCAATGGGCGGAAAGAGGGAAACAAATTGCGAATTATGCCAAAACTTTTACTGGATTTAAAAAAACGGCTGGAGAAGAGACACCTATAAAAGGGTTTGATTCTAGCGGATTGATTCATTGGGTACTCTCCCGACAAAAGGTGCCCATCGACCGTTTATCAGTTGAAGGCTATTATAAGCAAGGAATGGATACAGATACTCCTAAGGCTGGAGATGTTATATTTTTTCTGGAAAAGGGAAGTTCAAAAGTCGTGACCGCTGGGATCTATCTGGGGGGAAATCGGTTTGTTAATTCTGGTTACGGAGCAGAGACAGTCCAGGTGAGATCTACCTCAGAAAAATATTTTGCACAATACCAAGCCGCGTATAAAACGTATACACCTAAGGGAGAGCATGTCGTTCAAAATAATGAAACACTTAAAAGCATCTCGGATAATTACGGTGTATCGGTGGATACAATCAAAAAGCGTAACGCTTTACCAACTGATAGCTTGATGCAGGGGCAGTATCTTCAAATATACAGCAGTCCCTTGTATCCATTTTATGCAAATCAAGAGACTTCCTATGATAAAGCTTATGCTGTCATAAAATATGCATATACTCTACGTGGATTTACCTATGTTTTCGGAGAATATGATCCGATGATTGGAATGGATTGCAGCGGTTTTATCTATTGGGTCATGAAGGAGCAGGACATTTCCATTAAACGTGGTTCGGCAGCGGACTACTATTCCTTGCTGCCGAAAATCAAAGAACCAAAGGCAGGGGACTTAGTATTTTTTAGAGATACAGACTTAAGTCAAGAGATAACCCACGTAGGTATTTATCTAGGGGATGGTCGCTTTATTCATACAACAAAGAATACTGGCGTTCATATAACTGATCTTACTTCAAGTTATTATAATCAGAAGTTCGAAAGTTTTGGGCAAGTCCAAATCAATATGGACTAAGATAGACACGAGAGAGTTAGACCACTTGGACTTTCTAGTGATATGATCCCCTTAATGTAGGCAGTGTATCAAGACCACGAACAAACGTGAATGTTACAACTACTATCTAGAGGGGATTTTTAATGGAAGGAATATACAAATGAAAAGAGAATGAAAGTTGTGCAGATTTATCGGTTATTAATCGATGTTTTAACTGCGATAAGAATCGGAATTGTGGATTAGAAAAAAGTTGTACTGTTTATAAAAAAGTCGTACCGTTTTGAAAAAGGTTTAACCGATTATAAAAAAAGAAAAACCGAAATGATCTAATTTCGGTTTTTCTTAATTTTTTAAGAAAATTATACTTTTGGAAAGGAATGATTATGAATATTTAAAGAATAATCGAAAGATTTAAAAGTGTAAAAAGCCTTGGAGATAAAACGATAAAACCATTATCAGAAAGGGCAATACATTGGACTTATAATATCGAGTCTGTTGCGGTGATAGTAAAGCATTTGTGTGGAAATATGATTTTAAGGTGGATAGACTTTTTAACTTCAGACGGAGAAAAGGGATATAGAAATCGTGATGAAGAATTTATAGATGGTATATCTTTAAAACCCGAGCTAACTATTGTTTGGGAAAAAGGCTGGAAAACCCTAATTGATATATACTCCAGAAAAAAACTGTTTTCTTGGAACATTTTAACGGATGCCAGTGAATTTTTCCATACGCCATAGAGGTCTTTTATTTACTTTCATAATTTCTGCCACCAGCTTTTTTGGGTGAGAGATGATCTTAGATCCTTTTACTAGATTCATCGATTTCGGTTAACTTAGCAGCTGTTTTTCTTACTCTTCGAGTTGTTGAGCCTAATACTTCCTGCAATCGAATGGCACTGATTCTCTTGCTCCTTAATCCTTAAACAATGATGCTTGTCTCGTTCTTTCCCTTACGTTATGAATGTGTATACTTCCAATGTTTGTTCAATTAATTTAATATTTTTAAAAAAATTCGTTAGTTTTTGTAGTTTTATATTAGATTCTGTGGTTCCTGTGATAAATTAAAGGTGCTTTTTTGTAAGAGAAAATACGAAAAAAACAATATTTGTGTTTTGGGGTTCTATGGTATGCAAACTTTAAAGAAACGGTAGAAAGAAACTTTATAATTCTTACAAATGGAAACAAACTTAAGAGGAGAAACCAATATGAATCATCTACAAAAGCAAATACTCTTTTTCCTTGAGGAATGCAATAGAGAAAGATGTGTAAGTAAAATTGCTGAAAAATACGATAAAAATCTTGAAGTGGTAAGGGCTGAGTTAGTGATACTTGCGAACAAGAACCTCATAGCTATCAAAAAGAGTACCACTGGGAAGATAAGCAGAGCAACGATTAGTCCAAAAGGTAAACAGTGCTTCAGGGAAGCTACTGCAATTGTTACTAAGGCTTCAGTACAAGGCCAAATCAATGAGTTGAAACAAAAGCTGTCAGCTCTCGAAGCCTCCTTTCTACGTGCACAAGAGAATCCAACTGGGGAGAATAAACAGTCACTATTGGATAATGCGAATACGGTTCATTCAGTGGCTAATGGGTTAAATTCATTCTTTAAAGTTGGAATGGATATCTTTAAGTAAACAATAACCTCAGAGGATGACCAGGGAACTCTTGTACATTCGGGGATACATCAGGGTCAAAACAGGCTCGCTCATGGGATAGTTAGTAAGATCCACTAAAAAAGGGTTCGAGCCTGGTTGTATTGTTTAGCATCAAGGGAGCGACAGTCTGTGAACAGGTGCTTACTTCATTACCAGGAGCTGAACGGCAGCTCCTTTTTGTATGAAAACACATTAGTAAAAAAGCCATCCTAAAATAAACCCTCCATATTCTCACTTTTTTTCGAAGGGGGTAGGTGCTGAAAAATTAGCAAAAATCGAACAACAGGTGAATGCTGTAGAAGTTGTGTCAGAAGCTGGTACAGAGACTACAGGTGGATTTGGAGCACCAGTAGTAAGCCCAACTCCTTCAGATAATGGATCCATTGGCACCTTTTCTCAAACTGGCTCTTGGGCTTATTCTAAATGGACCAGTTACACTGTAACGCCTTCGGATAAAACAGCGACGGCAGTAGTTATAGCTGCCATCTTATCTAAGATTCCATATGTAGGTTTTGCTGCTTCTGGATTGGCTGGTGTAAAGCTGAGACATGATAAGCCAGAATCTCATTAGTAGAGGCATCTTTAAACGTTGATAAATATGCCTTTTGTCTATTCCCGTAAAAAAGATAGGTGATGTCTGTAATTAATACTTTATAAGGGATATCCTGTTTAAACTCCCGGTTTAAAAGGTTCGGAAGGACCCTGTGTTCCTGGGTAGCTTTCATCATACGCTTGTATGGATTTGCTTTTCTGAATGGGCATATGATGTTGTATTTCCCCATGATTCTTCGAATCCTTTTCAGGTTATAGACAATATTGAACTGACCTGCCAAAGTCATCTTGATTTGGCGGGCTCCTTTTTTGCGGTTTTTGAATCTAAATGCTTTCAGTATAATATCCCGAAAGGCTTTCATCCATTTTCTCTTTTAATTTCCTTTGTTCAATGGCCCTTTTAGAGTAATAGTTATAGTAACCGGAACGCGAAACCCCTGCGGACTTACACAAATGGGTGACCATGTTTTTCAATTTGTACTTATCAATCACAAAGCGGATAAGGATAAACTTTTGATCAGCTGATAAGGCTATTTTTTCTTCATCCCCCTTTCAGCAAATCTGATTTTTTTTAAGAGTTCAATCTCAGCTTTTAATAAGTTGTTCTCTGCCTCCAACCTCGCGAATTTTTCATCAGGGGTAAGCTCCATTACGCGAGGCCTGCCAGAATGGCCGCTTCGGTTATCTTGGAGGCCATCAATGCCATTTTTGCGATAGGCTGCACGCTATCTGTCCCTAGAGGAATGTACACGATCAATCCCAATAATTTCAATATCAAATCCGCATCCTTCGAATATCTCTCTAGCGGGCGTTCCGTTATTAGCTTGAGTAATAAATATCTGTTTAAACTCATCAGTATATGTAATTCCTTTAGTGCTAACTGATTTCACATAAGGATTAGTTGATAATAGCTTTATTTCTTTTGTCGTAAAGAGCTTTTTAGCCATTTTTCAAGTTCTCCTCTGCCTGTAGTCATTCCATTGTACAAAAAAAGACCCTGTAGGGCAGACACCTTTTTTAAAGTGTCTGTTCTACAGGGTACAGTTTACACTATCCCGACCTCTTTTTTTAATACTCTACGCTTTTACCTCTATTGTTCTGTTAGTAAATAGTTTTTCTTTAAGAGTAGGTATAATCATACCATCTACCCCATACCTTCCTGCATTCATAGCAGAAACAAGGATAAACATAGATAATAGAACAAGTTGTGGATTGGTACTTGTCGTGCCACTAAACAGATAAGAGAAGTTCATAACTAGACCAAAAAAGACAGCTGTTTTAGTGAAACAACCCACCAATAAACCTATCCCGACGAGGAATTCTCCCCAAGGTACTAACGTATTGAATACCTCTACATTAGGAATGGCTGCATTTTCAAGAAATACAACCCACCATCCCTGAACAGCCGGATGCTCTCCAGTTGAATTTGCCAACGCACCCTGTAAGAAACCAGAAGCATCAAATTGTCCGCCTGTTAACTTCCCCCAGCCAGCCATAACCCACGTATATCCGAGATACACACGCAACACAGCCAAAAGAATAGAGACATTTTTGTTATGCTTTAAAAGATCAATAAACATACTTTTCCTCCTATAATTTAAAAATAATGACTAGGAGATATAATAACATAATTGAAAACGATTTTCATTATCAATAATGTAAATAATATATAAACAATCTCCTTTTAATACAATTTGAAGTAATATAGCCCACACTAAAGATACATAGAGTATCGGAGCTGTATTTAAGGCAGCTTTTAGTTTTTAACTTGTGTTCAACAATCGGTCCAGTTTATGGAATAAAGAAGTTGCATAAAATCCCACTTTTTTATACGGCTACCAGGTGCGCGAGTGTGCACAAACGTTGATTTAACAATGATAAAATCCTGAAAAAATAATAAATTGTGACAGGTTCTTGGCGCCCAAGGGGGTTTGTGAGGGGAAACTTCTGTTAGATTAATTATGTTAACTTAATATGAATAGAGTATGCAAAACCTTTTTCGCAGGAATTCAATCATTTTATAACGAATTACTAGAAGAACTTTATACAAGAGGAAGGAGGATTATAGTGGGGATAAAAATTGACGAATACGAACTTCTTGACATAGATTCAGGCCCTTATGGAATAACTGCTGGAAAAGATGGTGCGCTATGGTTTACACAACATAAAGCAAATCAAATTGGTCGAATGACTGTTAACGGTGAAGTCACTCATTTCGTTGTTCCTACACCCAATGCAGGTGTGCTATCTATAATCTCCACAACTCAGGGTGATGTATGGTTTACGGAAAATAGGGCGAATAAAATTGGAAAACTGAAAGTAACAGGTGAAATCATCGAATATGCTCTCCCGAGTCCAAATTCAGCACCTTTTGGAATAACTGAAGGACACAATGGAGACATTTGGTTTACCGAAATGAATGGAAATAGAATAGGGCGAATTTTACCATCAGGTGAAATTATTCAGTATGATATACCGAATCCTGGCTCTTATCCCTCTTTTATTGTTGCTGGACCTGACGGTGCCATCTGGTTTACTGAGAATCAGAGTAATCAAATTGGTCGGATTACAATGCTCGGAGAAGTGACTAATTACATTTTGCCAACAAAACATGCTGGTCCTGTAGGTATTACAAGTGGACCGGACGATGCACTTTGGTTTGTGGAAATTAACGAAAATAAAATCGGTAGAATTACTACCTCTGGAACAATAAGTGAATATACCATCCCTACTGCAAATGCTCGCCCACACGCAATAGTAACGGGTCCTGATCGTGCTTTATGGTTCACTGAATGGGGAAGTAATCAAATTGGCCGAATTTCAATGCAAGGTGAAATTACGGAATATCCAATTCCTACACAAAATGCGGAGCCTCATGGAATTGTATTAGGACCTGATGGTGCCATTTGGTTCGCTGAGGAATGCAATAAGATAGGTCGGCTAAGTTTATAATAAAAATCCTGAAAGGCAGTGGATATCCATGGAATCAAATAAGCAACATGGACCAAATCCTAAAGATAAATATCCGATTAAAGGGAATCGCGTCGTGCAATTTATAAAAAATACAATTACTAGACCAAACATTATTGTGGGTGAATACTCATATTACGATGCAAGAAATGGTGAATCTTTTGAAGATCAAGTGTTATATCACTACGAATTCTTCGGTGACCGGCTTGTCATTGGGAAATTTTGCGCCATAGCACCTGGTGTAACCTTTATTATGAATGGAGCTAATCATAGAATGGATGGTTTTTCAACCTACCCATTCAATATTTTCGGACACGGTTGGGAGAAATATACGCCAACGTTAGATCAGTTGCCGTTTAAAGGTGATACCATAATTGGAAATGATGTTTGGATAGGAATGGATACTGTCATTATGCCTGGAATAAAAATAGGGGATGGTGCAATTGTAGCAGCCAAATCGGTTATTACAAAAGATGTGGAACCTTACACTATCGTTGGAGGAAATCCTGCAAAGAAACTTAATACCCGTTTCTCAGAAGAAATCATTAACGAATTGCTGGAAATTAAATGGTGGGATTTAGATATTGATATCATTTCTGCTCATATTGATGTGATAGTGAATGGAGAAATGGAGAATCTAAGAAAATTTAAAAATAAAATATGACAAAATAAAAACTGTCTATAAGGCCCAGAGACAGAGTTCTTGCTCTAATCCGTCAAATGTTTTATATAAAATGCAAACTAATAGGAGGATTATATGGTCTATGTCGCACTGCTTAGGGGAATCAATGTTGGTGGGAAAAATAAAATTAACATGAAGTTGCTTAAACAAGCTTTTGAACGAGTGGGTATGAGCTCTGTAGTTACATATATCAATTCAGGTAATATTATTTTCACAGTGAATGGCCAATCAAAAACAACAATATCCCATATTTTAGAAGAGGCTATACATACAAACTTCGGATTACAAATCAAAGTTTTAGTCCGTAGTTTTGATGATGTTAAAAAAGTCATACACTCCCTTCCAGAGTCTTGGACGAACGACCAACAGATGAGAAGTGATGTGCTGTTTTTATGGGATGAAATTGATGATGAGTCAGTGCTTAATAAGCTGGTCATCAAACCAGAAATTGATACGGTGAAATACGTTCCTGGAGCCATTCTATGGTCGGTTGAAAAAAGAAAAATTACCAAATCCGGTATGACTAAACTCGTTGGTTCAAAGCCATATCAACAAATAACAATCAGGAATGTAAATACAACTCGCAAAATATATGAACTTATGCAAGCTGCAGAGGTGTGAATTACATGATACTAGCAAGAACTATTTTCTAGTAATTGGAAACTATCTGGCGAATTAGAGCAAGAATCCTGTCACTGGGCCTATAACTCGTTATGGTAACAAAAAAGGTTAGGTGCTTTTTTAGATATCCAACCTTTTTTTGCTGATATGACACTTTATGAAATTTCTGCAATAAACACCAGTTGAATTAAATTAATCAATCTTCAACAATAGGGCGCGATTCTTGAATAAGGTTCGCTTTTCTTATAGAACTAACGGGTGCGTTAGTTCACTAAAAGAAAAAAGGAGAGTACATATTATACATGGCTAATATGTACTCTCCTTTTTTTATTAAGGTTTATTATAATTAGGTCTAGATAATTTTGAAAAACTAACAAACATTAAAGGACCGTCAATAGACCTGTTTTTTGTACGAAAGAAGGATGGCCACCAAGTTTCGACGAATATATCAATATACTTTTTGGAGGTGTTGGATATGGGGATTTGTTGTGGAGAGTGTCACGTTGAATTAAAGAGTGATGATTATGTCACATTGGATGAATTTAGCACGCTGAGGCACACATATTGCGGTTATGATCTTATTGCCGAGCTGATCAAAGACATTGGGACTTATCGAAATATCAAAACAAAGTATTGGTTTTCCCGTGAGCGTACTAAATGAAAATCGGTAAAATCTTGGAGTTAATTAAAACTGATACACCAGCGAATATTGCCAAAAGGGCTGATGTTCATCTTTCAGAAAAATTACTAAGAAAAGCACTGAATAAAGCTGGTTATGAGTATAGAAATTCAGGCGAAAAAGGCTGGTATTTCGTTGGTGAAGGTGACGAGGAAACGGTACAAGAGCAGCTTATTTATGACTTTGCAACAGCAGGAAAAGCAAAGGCGAACATTTCAACTAATGTGAATAAAGAACCTATTAACAATACCAACCAACGTTCTAACGTTGGCATAAAACGTGGTAAAGAACAGGTCAAACAAGCGAACGAACAATCAGCACCAACCATAGACCGAACCAACGTTATAAGAAAACGTTCTTCATTCGATATGGATGTTGAACTTATGAAGGAACTAAAAATACAAGCAATCATTCATGATAGGACGGTTTATGAACTAGTTGAAAGTGCCGTAAGGCACTATTTAGCTGAATTAAAGGGAAAATGATGTGGCTTTGAGATAAAGTCACGATGTTTATAATAAAGTTGCACCGTTTTACCCCTTTGGAAAATATCCTCTAAAGGGGTGTTTTTATCTCCAAAAGATAATAACGGGTGCGTTAGCTGAAGATCGAGCTGTCTTAAAGACAGCTCTTCCTTATGGAACTAAACCAGCTAATAGTTAGTCAACATTTTTCAATGAAAACTTAAAATATTTCATGCTATACTAAATTTGTGCA
>NZ_JBHZPG010000054.1:0-22393 GCF_042788005.1 Peribacillus sp. YIM B13472 | reverse complement strand
CCAAAAGCGATTTATGAGGGATTCCAAAATCTGAAGAGCGAGGAAAAAACCAGGCCGCTCTATTATGAAGCGTATACAAGAGCTTGCGCGGACTGGGTTGTGGGAATGAATGCGTCGAGAGCGTATAGTATTTTATTGAAACAAAGGGGCGTTTCGGATGTGTTTTCAGCTGGAAGGGTGCAATTGTATCCGTAAAATATTTGGGCGTATTTAAAATTACACTGATATGTATAGCTTGTACGAATTTCACCCGTGTTTTATTGGGTGCATTTAGTTTGTAGAAAAGAGGTGTAGACTTTTTTTCGTAAACTTTATGACAGTAATGGATGAAATAGAACCCTCAAAAATTTTATGACTTTAATTACTTACTATCGTTCGTAAAAGTACAGGTGCTTTACTTCAATAAGGGAGTTGCTTTGGCAGCTATTTTTCTTATAGAGCTAAGGGGCAGTGTAGTGAAAGAAGTCACAAAAAAAGAGAGCATAATTATATGCTCTTTTGACTTAACAATTATCCAATTAAGATCTTTTCTTCTGCATAACGAATTTTTGATTTATCATTTGAATGAATAGCAATTGCAAACGCCATTGTCAGAGGTCCAATCCTACCCACCAACATCATAATGGTAATCAAAATACGACCGATAGGGCTCAGTTCCCCAGTAAATCCAGCACTTAATCCAACTGTACCAAAAGCAGAGACCGTTTCAAATAATATCTTGGACATGTCAGCCCCTTTTTCTGTTATTGTGAGTAAAAAGAAGATCATAAAAATAAATATTACCCCAGAAACAGCAATTGATAAAGCTCTAAAAACCTGAGATTTTGGAATTCTTCGTTCAAAAACACTTATATCTTCCTTATTGGTTATGACTGACCATAGAGCAAAAAGTAACAAAGCAAATGTCGTTACTTTTATTCCGCCCCCTGTTGATCCTGAAGCTGCCCCTATAAACATTAATCCCATCATATATACTTGAGAACTTAATGTAAGTTGGCTTATATCGACTGTATTGAAGCCAGCCGTACGGGGGACAACACCTTGAAAGTAAGCAGCCCACCATTTATCCACTATATCCAACGTTCCTAAGGTAGCAGAATTATTGAATTCTAAGCCAAAAATGATAAAGGTACTTACCACATTTATCAGTAAGGTAAATAATAACGTAATTTTGGTGTGAAGAGATAACCTTTTTATTTTTAATTTTTTCTGTCCATATATATCAGTGATTACAAAAAATCCGATTCCCCCAAGCATAAACAACAAAGTAATAGCAAGATTTATAGTTGGGTCTCCTACCCACTTACTTAAGCTATCAGGTTCTAAGCCAAATCCTGCGTTGTTAAAAGCCGAGATAGAATGAAATATTCCATAATAAACTGATTTTCCCCAACTCATTTCCTGTGACCAGCGAATGGCGAGAGCAACAGCACCTATAGTTTCAACAATTAAAGTAATAATAATAATTCGTTGAACTAGTTTGATTACCCCTTGTACGGTAAACGTGTTCAAAGACTCTTGAAGCAATAACCTTTGTTTCAAGCCAATCCTTTTCCCTAAGATAATAAACATCAGTATGCTACTGGTCATAAATCCCCAGCCACCCAATTGAATAAGAATAAGCAAAACGATCTGTCCAAACAGTGTAAACGTGGTACCAGTATCCACAACTGCTAATCCCGTTACACAGACAGCAGAAGTAGCTTCAAAAAGGGCGTCAATAAAACTCAGATGATGCCTGTCTTTAGTAGCCGCAGGTATCATTAATAAACACGTTCCAATAAATATTAACCCTGAAAAACCAAACAACAGAATGTGTGCGGGGTGAAGTTTAATAATGTTAAACCTACGGTGTTTTTTATTAAGTAGCATAGTATCTCCTTTTTCTAAGGAATTATATCGTCCGACCTATCTTTATACCTTTGCACTTGACCTTGAAATAAAGAGATAGGTTAAATAAAGATCAAAATGGAAAGAAAATATAACCCTTTTTGCCCTTAGACAATATATTAATGTGTTTCAGCAGGTCAACTTTTATTCTATATTTGAAAATCTGGCTAGATTCTCTCTGTCCCCAATAACCACTAATAAATCTTCTTTATGAATAATCTGATCTGGAGATGGGGATATGATAATATCTCCTTCTCTTACGATGGCAATGGCACTGATATTATATTTAGCACGAATATCAAGTTCCCGCAGACTTTTTTCAGCCATTCTTGGAGGGATTAATATTTCCTCTATATTGTGTTCTTTTGACAGTTCAATGTAGTTTAACATATTGGGTGATAAAAGCTGATTTGCAACACGTTCTCCCATATCTCTTTCAGGATAGATAATCCAATCGGCCCCTACTTTGTCTAAAACTTGTCCATGTTGCTTACCTAGAGCTTTCGCGATTACTTTTTTTACACCCAGCTCCTTAAGAAGCAAAACGGTTAAAATACTGGACTGCATATCACTCCCAATTGCTACGATTACACAATCAAAATTGCGAATTCCGATTGCTGTAAGTGTTTGCTCTTCCGTGGTATCCGCCACGACTGCATGAGTCACGTATAATTTGGCATCTTCTACTCGTTCTTCATTAACATCAATTCCTAAAACCTCATGTCCAGCCTCATATAATCTTCGAGCTACACTAGTACCAAATCTTCCTAAACCAACAACTGTATATTGTTTTCTTATCATCTCTATCTCACTCCCTACATTTGATTATCAATAATATATTTTCTTTCGGATGAAGGTTAGCATCCGGTTAATACCTCATAGTAATTCCAAATGCACCTGAATGTAACTGTTAAAAGTCCTAATCTCCCTCAAACATCTTGAAAATAATGAGTTCGCGACGAATAGGGGAAAATTCTTATCTCACGCCGACTATAGCGACTACTTTTTTAAGTGTCGTTCCCTGAACTAATAGAGAAAATACAACATTACTGAACGTCATCGCTAATAGCAGCTCTCGCCCTTCAAACTCCGGTGTAACACTTAATATAAGAGCAATAGAAAGAGACCCTTTTAATCCTCCCCAGGCAATTACATGCTTCCAGGAAGTGGGAATGTTTTTATCAAAAGCTAGACTGAAATACACGGCAACAAATCGAGCCGAGAGTACGATTAGAATACTCCCAATAATCAACCATCCTTTATCTAAAAAATTAATACTACTGACTTCTAACCCTACCAATAAGAAAATGAGTGCATTCGAAAGGAAGGCAACAATTTCCCAAAAGGAATCCATTTTTTCATGTGTCAGGTCAGACATCCCGATATTTTTCCCATATGTCCCTAGGATTAAACCAGCTGTCACGACTGCGATCACACCTGAAACATGAAAATGTTCCCCAAGATCAAAAGCACCGTAAAAGAGAACCATGGAAAGTCCGATTTCCACCAAATAATTGTCGATTTTGGATGTAATACGGGAAGCAATAAATCCGCATACTCCACCGATAAGGATACCTCCAATAACTACTTGTATGAACTCAATAAAAGCCTCAAAAGTGCCTGTTAGACTTAAAACAGTGGTCACAAGTGCAATTTTAAATAATACAACGGCTACTCCGTCATTCGCTAAACTTTCTCCTTCAACGATAATGGTTAACCGTTTATTCAAGCCCATAGCTTTGAAAATACTAAGGACAGAAACAGGATCGGTGGCTGCCATCAATGCTCCGAAGATTAGTGCTTGTTGTAGAGAAAGGTTCAGTAGAAAGTACATTAGAAAAGAAACGATTAAAAACGTTAAGAATGTTCCAACAAATGATAATAATAGGATAGGCTTCTTATTCCGGTTTAGTTCATCAATCGGAAGTTTAAGCGATGCATCTCCTAATAGAGCGGATAAAAAGATAAAAATGACTGTAGTTTGGAATACAGTATCAGTTGCAGCATAACTCTTGACCTCAGACAAGCCGGGAATAGGTAGGATTCCTATTATCAATCCAACAATAACAAGAAATGTAGGATACGGTTGTTTCATTTTTTCTGCGATAAAAACAATCCCTACCGCGATAGCCAATAAAATGATCCAGTATGTAATCAGATACTTATTCTCCCTTCATATGATGGCATATTACACCCAATAACGGCCGTATAACATACCCTTTATTTACATTACTCAGGATTCATATAAAAAAACCTACTTCTTGTAGTATGTTTTATACAAATCAAGTTTAGATAAATGTTAATAAGGGACATAAAAAATAAAGTGCTCGGAGTTAGTTTAAGTACAAAAACAGTTTGTGCACTTTCACGAACTCACATTTGCTTTTCGAACGTCCTAACCGGAATAAATGCATTTCTTTTAGACAGTACTTTTAAAAAACTATTTTTTAGGGACATTTTCTTTTAGGTTCTTTTTTTATAAAGGATAGCAAATATTATTATGACTACACCTACCAATACCAGAGGAAGTATTGATGAGATGCTGATAAATCCATGAATCAAGCATAAAACCCACCTCGGTATTCGTTGTTTTCTATAGTATGAACATTTTTTTATAGCGTTATCAAAACTCAACATATATGAGAGTACCTATGACATACCACAGGAATGCAGGATGATTGGCAAAGAAAAGATTGTTATGGGATAGACCAAAAAGTTCCAAATAGAACTTTCTTATTGAACTCCCATGAAAATTAAAATAGTCTTAACCCAAAAAAGAGCGTACAAAAATAGACCCAGAAAAATACTTTTTTAAAAAAATGCTGAGCCTTATGAGTGATCTGATTGAGTTTGGTAAATCGTTAAACAAAAACCTCCAATCATAGCAAATTAAGTAGAGGCTAGCGCGACGACCAAAAAAGGATTAATCTCCCATGAGTGCTACCCATGGAGGATGCGACAGTCGGTGGTACACCGTGGTCGTCGGAGTCAGACTAACGTATGGGCGGAAAGGCACCATAGTTCAAAGACCTTCTTCGCCAGCGATTAAAACATTATCGACATAGAGACCAATTTTCATTCTCTGTGGTGAAACGCTGATTTTTTGCGCTTCATGGATGGCTAACGGGTGCGTTAGCGCCATAAGAAGGCCGCCAATTGGCGGCCTTTTAAATGCGATCATTAAACAAGTCATACATTCCAGCCAAAACCTAAAAATGTCCTTATGCAACTCCCATGAAAATTAAAAATACTCAAAATCTAAAGTAAAGCAAATAAAGACCCAGTAAAAAGATAATAAAAAAAGGCAGCCTTTGAGTGGTCATTATAGAATTAGTTAAAACAAAATTAATCGATCTTCCTTCTTCTTAGATTAAATGCAATAAGGATTAATCTCTCATGAGTGCTACCCCTATAAAGCGCGCCAGTCGGTACACCGTGGGTGTCGGAGTCAGACTAACGTATGGGCGGAAAGGCACCATAGTTCAAAGACCTTCTTCGCCAGCTATTAAATATTATGTACTTTGAAACCACATTGTTATTCGCTGTGGTGCAGCACCGATTTTGCGATGCATGTGTGGCTAACGGGGTGTTTAGTTTAAGTAAAACCCAATGTAATGAAAAATTTGTATACAATCTATTAATCTAAAATATATATAAATTTTACAAAAAAATGATAATTCATGTAATTTAAACAGTATTATTTGATGGTTTCTAAGTACCTATCTAAGTCTTTATCCAGTATAAAAACTTCAATTCTTTCACCTGTTTTAGTGCTAATATCACTATGGGAGGAAAGAACTTTACATCCAGTTTGATCTTCAACTATTTTTTCGTAATCCTTGGTGTACATTTCACGAAGAAGCGAGCGCATTTTTTTTACAAGTTTTTTGCCGGAATTGTGACTGACAAGATGCTTTTCTTCCACAGTCAGGACACCTTTAAAACGAGTAATCAACATGTCATTAATTATATATGTTTTTGCTTCCTGTGGTCCTCTGCCTATCAGATCACGCTGGAACTTAATAAATGCTGCACTTATTTCTGCTTCAAGTTTCTTTTTTGGATTTAACATAATGCCTCCATTTTATCTCGGGAATTTATGGGATTTATCATAATACCCAACCTTAGTTATTGTCAATGTAAGTTTATAAACCTATAAAAAATTTGTAATCACTAGAATTATTAAGCAAAGTTAGTTTTTTCTGACTAATTTGGCCTAAAATGACTGTATATGGTCGATTTTGAATTAATATCGTGATTTTATGAGGTTTACAAACATTTAATGATGAGCGTAGAATAATCCACATAAATAACAATTTGATATCGGCCAAATCTCAAGAAATTGAGAACGGAGGACCCACTATTTTTGGGGTTAATTCTGCATTTGCAGAAGGGATGAGATACTCTTTCGCCATCCTACCCGTCAGCTAACTTCGTCGGCTAAAGCGAAGGAGGTCATAAGACCACCTTAATTCAGGAGGCTTTTTTTGTTATGTTTGTAGCAAAATAGCAACCTGTCATTTCCGTAGGTCTTTTTATTATGCCTATAAATGAAAAGGTTTCTTGGAAGACAGATCGCACAGAGCGCTGTAAAGCTTGCTGGGTGATAAGTAGACCAATGAGTACTTTTTCTCCAATTTTATATGTTTGCTTTGCAATTCATCCAATAACCGATGCGTGAATGTATTAATTAACGCTGGGGATATGGATAGCTACTGCATGGCTGCATACATGGGGAAAGAGTAAGCATTGGTCTATTTTTTATGTTTTCAACTGGCAGGCTTCTCTTCCCCAGAAAGAATGCAGATTGAAAATAAATAAGAGAAAGTACAAATGGGGTGAAATTGTATGGGGAAAGTACTGCTTGTTGGAAAAGGAAAATTATTCAAATTTGTAAAGGAAAGTATAGGGGCCACCCACACGGATACAAGTAACGTAGAATCTGTAGACTATGATGAAGAATGGTTTAAGCCTACAAGGAACCTGAAGGAATGTGATGGAATAATGGTTCAAAACTCAGAGCAGGATAACTGTGTTTATCTATTCCCTAATTCTCTGTTTGATGGAATTAATCTTGTGAGATTATTTTCAGAGTTCAAATCTTTGAGGTTGTTTGTTGTCACTCATGATCAACAATATTCTAGTCTATATAAAAAAATGGGAGCTGATTTTGTCATCTTCAGTAAACCAGAATGTTACAGCTATAACTGGCTGCTAACAAGTGGAACCTAGTTTCTTTAAGAAACTCATAGGGGGTGAGTACATTTTAATTGTTTGAAATTTTTATAGTTTGGAAGGAGAGACGTCAATGGATCTTATATCAGTTTCACTTACAGCTTTTTCATTCTTATCATTTTTTGGATTTATCCATTTTTGTAACAAAGTTATAGAAGAAAAAGGAGAGTAGAAACGATGTTTTTATTATTTATTGTTGGAGCACTTTCGTTGTATTTAATTCATGCTTTAATTTACCCGGAAAAATATTAATAGCTACAAAACGGAGGAAATGCAAATGGATTTTTTACAAATCGGTCTGGTATTGGCACTCGTCATTATTCTGGCAATACCACTGGCGAAATATTTAGCTAATGTTTATTCCCTTGAAACAACAAAACAAGATCGGATGTTTGGATGGTTAGAAAGGGGCATTTATAAATTATCTGGTATTAATACCGGTGATATGAACTGGAAGCAATATGTAAAGGCACTACTATTGAGTAATTTAGTCATGTTTATTATTTCGTACATGATACTTCGCTTTCAAGTAGTTTTACCAGGTAATCCTAGTAAGATAGACAACATGGATCCATTATTGGCATTCAATACTGCTGTAAGCTTCCTCACCAATACCAATTTACAGCACTACAGCGGGGAATCGGGACTTTCTTATTTATCGCAAATGGTCGTCATCATATTTTTGATGTTCACGACACCGGCTACCGGTCTTTCGTTATGTATGGCTTTTTTCAGAGGCCTGACCGGGCAGCGCAGTATGGGAAATTTTTATGTGGATTTAATTCGTTCCATCACCCGGGTACTACTGCCGTTATCTATCTTAATCGGTCTTGTCCTAGTATCTCAAGGGGTTCCGCAAACCCTTGATCCTACGGCCATTGCAACTACATTGGAAGGTGCGAAGCAGAATATTGCACGTGGGCCAGTGGCTGCGTTAGAGTCTATTAAACATTTAGGGACAAATGGCGGTGGATTTTTTGGTGTCAACTCGGCCCATCCCTTTGAGAATCCTAATGGTTTCACCAATATAATAGAGATTTTATCCATGTTTCTGATACCTGCTGCTCTTCCCTTAACGTTTGGGTATATGGCAAAAAACAAGAAACTAGGTTGGATTCTTTTTTCAGCAATGGGATTAATGTTCCTTGTGTTCTTAGGTGTTACGTATTTCAGCGAACAAAATGGAAATCCATCATTGGAGAGAATAGGGATTTCTCAAGAGAATGGAAGTATGGAAGGCAAGGAGGTGCGGTTTGGAATTGCACAGAGTGCCCTTTTTACAGCCGTTACGACAGCAGCTACTACAGGTACAGTTAATAATATGCATGATACGCTTACTCCACTTGGCGGATTAGTGCCATTGGCAGAAATGATGTTGAACTGTGTGTTTGGCGGTGATGGAGTGGGGACGGTTAACATCCTTATGTACGCAATAATGGCAGTATTCATTGCCGGGTTGATGGTTGGACGAACGCCGGAGTTTTTAGGGAAGAAAATTGCAGGCAGGGAAATGAAACTAATAGCCATTACCATTCTTCTACATCCATTAATCATCTTAGTTCCGTCAGCTATTGCTTTAGCTACACAAATGGGCACTTCAGCTATTTCTAATCCGGGTTTTCATGGAATTTCGCAAGTTGTTTATGAGTTTACCTCTTCGGCAGCTAATAATGGTTCCGGATTTGAAGGTTTAGGGGATAACACTCCATTTTGGAATATATCCACCGGCTTAGTTATGCTGTTTGGCCGTTACTTTTCTATGATTGCACTAATCGCTGTAGCAGGTTCTTTACTTACAAAGAAACGAGTTCCAGAGACGATTGGAACGTTTAAGACAGATAATAGCACTTTCCTGGTCATTCTCTTGGCAACGGTAATAGTTATTGGGGCTTTGACATTCTTCCCAGTCATTGCACTCGGACCAGTAGCAGAATGGCTCACAATTAGATAAATGTAGAAAAGGAGTATTCTCAATGAGTACAACGCGTAAAAGGACTCTCAATAAGGAAATTGTCGGGCAAGCCATAAAAGATGCCTTTAAAAAGTTAGATCCAAGAATAATGGTTCGTAATCCTGTCATGTTTGTAGTTGAAATAGGATTTATTATCACTCTTTTACTATCCATATTCCCAAACTTCTTTGGAGGAACATCGGATAGAGGTTATAACATTGCCGTGAGCGTAATATTGCTGGTTACAATACTCTTTGCTAACTTTGCGGAAGCATTAGCAGAGGGGCGGGGTAAAGCGCAAGCCGATAGTCTGAAAAAGACGAAACAGGATACTAAGGCAAAGTTATTCCAAAAGGATGGTTCTATAAAGATAGTCGATGCCACAGAACTGCGCAAAGGCGATATTGTCTTGGTGGAAACCAATGATTTAATTCCTACCGATGGTGATGTAATTGAAGGAGTAGCGGCTGTAGATGAGTCCGCAATCACCGGCGAATCAGCACCTGTAATCAAAGAATCAGGTGGGGACTTCTGTTCTGTAACTGGAGGAACGAAAGTCAACAGTGACTTCATCAAAATTATCGTCACTTCAGACCCAGGTGAATCCTTCCTTGATCGAATGATTAACCTCGTAGAAGGGGCTAAAAGACAAAAAACACCTAACGAAATTGCACTGAGTACCCTGCTTGTTAGTTTGACCCTTATCTTTTTGCTTGTTTGCACTACACTAGTACCAATTGCCTCTTATATTAAAGTCACATTACCCATCGCGACCTTAGTAGCGTTACTGGTCTGTTTGATCCCAACAACCATTGGGGGTCTATTGTCTGCCATTGGGATAGCGGGTATGGATAGGGTTACTCAATTTAACGTCATTGCCATGTCGGGAAAAGCTGTCGAAGCAAGTGGTGACATTAATACCATCATCCTTGATAAAACAGGAACCATTACCCATGGGAACCGTATGGCTTCAGCTTTTTTACCGGTTAAGGGGATAAGCCAAACTGAGTTAAATAGAGTGGCCGTTCATTCATCATTACACGATGAAACGCCTGAAGGCCGATCTGTCATCGAACTTGCTAAAAAAGCCGGACTATCTGATAAAGAATTAGATAAAACCGGTACAGTAGGAACTGAGTTCACGGCTGAAACCCGGATGAGTGGTACAGACTTTTCTGATGGTAGAAAAATCAGAAAAGGTGCTGCTGATTCAATAAGACAATATATACAGCAGCAAGGTGGAAAAGTTCCTGGGGATTTAGAGAGCATTACTAATGAAGTCGCAATTGCAGGCGGTACTCCACTTGTTGTTGCAGAAGGAAACCGTGTGCTGGGTGTCATTCACTTGAAGGATACAGTAAAACCAGGCATGAAGGAACGCTTTGATGAATTGCGGAAAATGGGAATTAAAACCGTTATGTGTACCGGTGATAACCCATTGACAGCTAATACCATTGCAAAAGAAGCCGGAGTAGATGATTTTATTGCCGAAGCCAAGCCTGAAGATAAAATTTCTGTCATTAAACAGGAACAAGCACAAGGCAAACTTGTGGCCATGACGGGAGATGGAACGAATGATGCCCCTGCATTGGCCCAGGCTGATGTTGGATTGGCGATGAATACAGGAACCATCGCAGCGAAGGAAGCAGCGAATATGGTGGATTTGGATTCTGACCCTACAAAAATTATCGAGGTAGTGGCAATCGGGAAACAGTTACTCATGACACGGGGAGCCTTGACAACATTCAGTATTGCGAATGATGTGGCTAAATACTTTGCTATCATTCCAGCTATGTTTATGTTGGCCATTCCGCAGATGAAGGCTCTAAATATTATGAATCTGGCTTCACCACAAAGTGCTATTTTATCAGCTTTAATTTTTAATGCTGTTATTATCCCCCTTCTCATACCATTGGCTATGAAGGGTGTGAAATACGTTCCTATGAGTGCTTCAAGATTATTAACCAAGAATTTGTTCATATACGGATTAGGTGGTGTGATAGTTCCTTTCATAGGAATCAAACTTATCGATGTAATCCTAGTCATGTTTCATTTAGCTTAAAATAAAAGTAAGGGTGAGAATCCATGTTGAAAAATATACGCTTAGTTCTGGTACTACTTGTTATGTGTGGAATTGCCTATCCATTGCTAATGACAGGTGTTGCTCAAGTCATTATGCCTTCTAAAGCAGATGGCAGTTTAATAAAAAACGAATCAGGAAAAATCATAGGTTCTGAACTAATTGGTCAATCTTTTAAGGACCCGGGTTACTTTTATGGTCGTGTTTCTTCTATAGAATATGATGCGGCAGGCTCAGGTACACCCAATTATGCCCCATCCAATGAGGACATGATCGAGCGAACAAAAAAAGATTTGGCAACATTTTTAATTGAAAATCCCACTGTCAAACAAGAGGAGATACCTGCTGATTTACTGACAAACTCTGGTTCGGGCCTTGATCCAAATATTTCACCCCAAGGGGCGAAAATTCAGGTATCTCGCATTGCTAAAGAGCGAGGTGTATCTGAAAAAAGTATATATAATCTTGTTGATAAATATACTGAAGGACGGTCATTAGGAGTATTTGGAGACCCCCGAGTGAATGTATTAAAATTAAACATAGCATTAGACCAACTAAAATAACTTTTGAAAAGGAGAGTTTTTCACTCTCCTTGTAACCTTGAACTGGATTTAGGAGGTCAGTATTATGTTAGAACAATTCCGAAGAAAAACCCCAGATGAGATATTAAATTCCATATCAAAAATAAAAAAGGGCCGGCTGAAAATTATTCTTGGCGCAGTCAGTGGTTCAGGCAAAACCTATCACATGCTTCTTGAAGGAAATGATTTGAAAAAGCGAGGTATTGATGTCGTTGTCGGTATTATTAGCGCATCTAATCGTCCGAAAACCTTGGAACAAGTGGGAGGTCTTGAAATCATTCCAGCTATCGAATGGGAAGTTAAAGGAGAGACTAGGCATGATTTAGACTTGGATGAAATATTCGCAAGAAACCCTGAAGTTGTGTTGGTAGACCTGCTTGCTCATAAAAACAGACCTTCCGCCAAAAATGCTACAAGACTAGAAGATGTACAGGAGTTAATTGACAATAAAATCAGTGTCATTACAACCATAAATATTTATGAGCTTGCAGGTGTTAAAGAAGTAGCAGAACAACTCACGGGGCTCCCAATTCATGTAAGTAATACTGTGCCAGAGGATACGCTTTCTCACGCTGATGAAGTGAAATTATTGGACGTAACCCCCGAAGCTATCCTAAAACGTCTACAAGAAGGAGAGTTAGATGAAAAACATGAGCAAGTAAAAGGACATGCCCACCTTTTTAAAAGACATAACTTAGCTGTACTGAGGGAATTGTCCCTTCGCTTCCTGGCAGGGGAGGTAGAGGATGATTTATACGAATACCGGGAGCGTAAAGGGTTAACTGGTCCCTCTGGTGCTTCAGAGCGAATCTTAGTATGTGCTCAATATCATTGGAATGGTTCCATTTTAATCCGAAGAGGAGACCAAATTGCCAAGCGTTTAGGTAGTGATTTATTAGTTACTTGTTTTATCCCTAATGAAAAATCTCTTTCCAAAGTAGAAGCCACATTTAAACGATCAATGGGGAAATTAATTAAAAAATTAGATGGTGAGTTTGAAGAAATATCTATCAGTAAGGAAAACATTGCTGAGGAAATTGTAGCCTATGCTTTATTGCATAATGTCACTCGAATTATACTTGGTCAGTCTAAAAGAACTCGTTGGGAAGAGATTATTCATGGATCCATCGTCAATCGGATTTTACGTATAACAAAGAATATTGATGTATTTGTTGTTGCAGACCGAGCAGAAGTGGAAGGAGAACGGATTATACCTGCTATTCAAACAAAGAGGAAAAAAGAAAATCCCTATCGCAGGCTATCTTCAACAGAAATAAAAGAGAAGATACAAAAAGTTAAAAGAGGTACCTTAAAAGTATATATTGGTGCTGCTCCAGGAGTAGGAAAAACATATACCATGTTAAGGGAAGCCAATCAATTAAAGAAAAATGGAATCGACGTAGTCATTGGCTTACTAGAAACACACGGGCGTAAGGATACGGGGGATCAGATAGGGTGTTTAGACATGATCCTTAGAAAAAAAGTGCAATACAAAAATGTAACCTTGGAAGAAATGGACCTTGATACTATCATTCTGCGTAATCCTGAAGTAGTACTAGTGGATGAGTTAGCTCATACGAACATTCCGGGTAGTAAAAATGCTAAACGGTATGAGGATGTAGAAGAGATACTAAGTGCAGGAATTTCTGTTATTTCCACTATGAATATTCAACATTTAGAGAGTTTAAATGACAGTGTCGAACAAATTTCTGGAGTCCGAGTAAGGGAAACTGTACCGGACCGGATTCTACATTTAGCAGACGAGGTGGAATTAATAGATATTTCGCCTAAGACATTAAGACAACGTATGCGAGAAGGTAACATTTATACAATGGATAAAGTAGAGCAGTCGTTAAGTAATTTCTTTAAAACTGGAAACCTAATTGCGCTCAGGGAGCTTGCATTACGTGAGTTAGCAGACGATGTGGATGATCGGTTGGAATCATTTGAACGGAAAAATGGCGTAAGAGGACCTTGGCGAAAAGAGGAAGTCATTTTTGTTTGTGTAAATTTACGTCAAGATTCAGAACGTTTAATACGAAGGGGATTTCGAATAGCGTATCGTTTGAAGGCCCAATGGTTTGTTGTTTATGTAAAAGACCATCAAAACTTGTCTAATGAAGAGGAAGTCATATTGAAAAGAGTCATGGTTCTAACGGAACGATTAGGAGGTATATTTGAAATATATTATGCTACACATCGGCGTTTAGTAGTAAAAGAAATAACGGGACAATTAAAACATAAAAAAGCAACACAAGTAATTATAGGACATTCAGCTAGGTCGAGGTGGCAAGAAATAATAGAAGGTTCCATAGTTGAACGTCTTCTTCGCGAGACGAGGTATTTAGATGTACTAGTGGTAGCTGATTGAGGAGAAGGTCGATATATCTGGGCCAGAAAAATAATGGCTTCTTAATTTTTTTTACTGTCAAATTTCAGAATGTTACAAGGCAATAGCCTGAGTCTTTTGCTGATAACCTTATGACTTCCCACGTAACGGACTAGTGCTCGGACTGCATTCAGGCGAGCCATAGTTCGTTCATGATAATTTCACAGTAGCTTGGGCTATCAAATCAACAAATTATGCGTATTGGGAATAAGCTTAGACATAACCTTTTGTATTGAATGTAACGATTCCTGCGATTTGTTTGATTTTTCCCTCTAAACCAGGAATGATATCGCCATTTACTTCACTGTCAATGTCAATCATCGTATTATGGAACTATCGGGCAGTTTAGTTGAACAGAGGAGGTGTTTGTGGCACTCCATATTCACTCTTGTTCAGGTATATTAATTAAGACCCATAGAGGTATAACTGCCTTCTTCTATTATTACTTAGTAGTAAGAGGCTTTTACATGATATAAGCAAAAAAGACCAACTGGTTTACGTTGATCTTTATTGAATTAGTTTTGTTCTAATCTTGAAATTTTTGTTGAATTTTTCTTAAATTTTCTTCAGTATCACGAATTTGTTGTATAACATTAATTTCTTGTTGTTTCATCATTTTGAGTCGTTGAGGAATAGTATCATTCCCATTCATTGACCAATCAACAAATTGTTTAATGTCCTTGATTGGCATTCCGGTATTTTTTAAACATAAGATAATATCCAGAAATTTAAGAGCAGCATCGTCAAAAACTCGATCACCTTTTTCAGTTCTTTTGAGAAAAGGGAACAGTCCTTGATTATCATAGTAACGTATTTGAGAAATGGATAAATGATTCATTTTTGCAACTTGACCAATAGTGTAGTTCATGTTCATAGTATCTTACCAAGGGTGATTACCATGGAATAATCCCATTTTTATCAAGAATTTTACCATTATAATTCTTTTCGCTCAATGCGTATTTAACAATTATTTGTGCACCTTCCGAAGTTGTTTTGCCCCCTGGAGCATTTCCATTTAGGTCAGTAGTGGTAAAACCAGGTGTAACACCTAAAATTTCAGGACCGTTAGTCCCAAATTCTTTACCAAAGGCTAATGTTAAGGAATTTGCAGCAGTTTTTGATGAATTATAGCCTAATAAATTAAGTTGTCCAGCTTGCCCATTATCAAACATCGTTTGCGAAGCCATATCGGTAGTGACATTTACAATTTTCCCCCCCTGAGTGTTTTTTACTAGTGGTAAAAATGTTTGGATCATCTGAAATGTTCCAAAGAAGTTAACATTAAATTCTTTACGCAGCGTTTCTATTTTTAATTCACTAGGCAAAATACCGAAATCAAGTGCAATCCCGGCGTTATTAATTAACAAATCTAAGTGATCCGTAATTTCAAGGATTTTATTTTTTGAATTTTGAATTGATTGTGTGTCTGAAATATCAACTTGTACATATGAAATATTAGAATAGCCTAAAGATTGTACAGCTTTTTTTCCAAGTTCTTCATTGCGAGCTCCTAAAAATACGTTATAATTTTTTTCTGCCAATTGACTGACAATTTCATACCCAATACCTTTATTAGCACCTGTTACAAAAGCGAATTTTGTCATACTTTATTCCTCCAATATTTATATAATTTAGATATAAACAAAAAGATACAACCTCAACCTAAGTTGAGGTCAAGGTTTTTTTATATTTTTTATGAAAAACGTGTTTTGACATTGACTTTATGGTAGCAATTTCAGCAATCAAAATTGCTGGTTTTTCGATATTGTTCTTCTACTTTAGGACCCTTTGTTATGAGCTACAAAAGACTCTAAAATATGGCTTCCTTGCTTCTAATACTTAAGTTTCAGGTGACGTACTAACTCTTCAGCACTTTCCTGAACTTGTTCGTCTGTAAAGAAGCGTACTCCCTGCTTTGTAAAAGTGGGCAAGAACCTCATACCTGTCAAGTTAGCTGTTGCTTGGAATGGTTTCGTTAATTCACTCATACTGAAGTGATTGTATCCACCTGCTTGATAGGATGCTTCAGGTCCACCTGTTGAGATGGATAACATAAGCTCTTTTCCACGCAATTTAGTTCCTTCCGTTCCATATGCCCAACCGTAGGTGAGAACCAAATCCTGCCATTGTTTTAACAAAGCCGGGGAACTGTACCAGTAGAATGGGAATTGGAAAACAATACGATCATGCTCCAACAGAAGCTGCTGTTCTTTTTTTACATCAATCTCAAATGTTGGATAATGAGAATATAGATTGTGGACCATAACATTTTCTTCTTGTTGAAGACGGTTCATCCATGTTCTATTTACCTTCGATTGTTCCAAGTTTGGATGTGCTACAATAATTAATGTTTTCATTTTTATCACCTTTCAATTGTTTGTACACGCAAATATAAAAAACGATAAAAGTATTATAAATGAAGAAATACCTTTATTCATTTCAACTTAGAGATTATCGTCCACTAGTTGGCACTATCGCAATCTAAGCGTTACTTTCCCGCGTGGGGTAAATTATGCTGCTATCCTTGATGGATGAAGAACGTAATCGACATATGCTTTAGCATTTTCATCAAGTTCTTGATCTGAAACATGCATAACACCATTCAACACAAATAAGGGTAAAAACTTCGTGCCAATAAGATTGCTTGTTTGCTGTAAAGGAGTTGTTAAGGTCTCCATGGTAAAATGATTGTAGCCAGTAGGCTGATAAGAATCTATTGGTCCAAAGGTTGAAATCGCAAGACCAAGTTCTTTACAGTGAAGCTTGTCTCCGCCTTCGCCATATGCCCAGCCGTAAGAGAGCACTTCATCCTGCCATTGTTTTAACAAAGAAGGCGTACTGTACCAGTAGAATGGAAATTGAAGAATAATACGGTCATGTGATTCTAATAGGCTTTGTTCGTGTGCTACGTTTATTTTCCCGTCTGGATACGCTTGATAAAGAGTATGAATCGTAATTTCTTCGTGCTTTTTCAAATCCAGCATCCAAGTGTGGTTAATTAGAGATTGTTCCAAATTAGGGTGGGCGATAATTACAAGAGTTTTCATTTGGAATGCTCCTTTGTCTAGTTTTGATTTGGTTTCACTTATTGTTTCTTACGGAGAATACTATTACACTTGTACATACAAATGTAATAGTAAAAAATTTTACTTTTCTTCAAATATAATTTCTGTTTCAGTTTGATTTTCGTACATGCTATAAAACGCATTCGCAATATTTTCAGCTGAGAAGTAGGTCCCTTCTTGTACAAACCCCTTTATCGTTAATGTTCCAACATAAATTCCTTTAGGACTCAATTCTTGGTGCAAGCTGTATGTTAAATTGCGAATACCTGCTTTCCCAATTGCTAATGAAGCATAGTCAGCAAACGGGTGAAGAGCTAATCCTCCGCCAGTTAACAATATTGTTCCATTTTCCATATGGGGAATTACTTCTTTTACACTGGTAAGAGCCCCGGCTACACTAATTTTAAAATCTTCTACTAATTGATCAAGGTTTAATGTTGTTGGTTTACCTGGAGTTCCAGAAGCAACATTGTATAAAAGTACATCAATTTTTCCATATGTTTTAATTACCGTATCAATGGCTGTTTTTAAAGATCCTACTGAAGATACATCACCTGGAAATCCTTTTGCGGCAATCCCATCATTTTTAAGTTCATTTTCATATTTCTGTAATGACTCTATACTGCGTGAAATTAGGGAGACTTTAAAGCCTTCTTTTCCGAATTTCCTTGCAGTATTTAAGCTAATTCCTGGTCCAGCACCGACAATTAGCAATATCTTTTCTGACATAATTAAGCCTCCCTGTATATTTGTATATGCAAATGAAGGGTTAAAAAAAATTACAGTTCTCTTTCTAACTTATTGCTCGCTTCATGAAGAGTTTTACTTAAATCTTTACTGAACTCTCTTCCTAAAATTTCGGAATAGCTGTTAAACAATTCTTTTAAAGAAACCCGAAACTGCTGGTACACCTTTTCTCCTTCTTCAGTTAAAGAAATCAGTGTGTGTTTTCCATCCATTTTTCTGGTGACCAGGTTTAATTTTTCTAGTTTATCAATAAACCTCGTACTTGTAGAAGGTGCAATAGATAACTTATGACATAGTTCCTTCTGTGTGATTTCCGGATGGAACTTCACAATCATTATCATGTAAAGATATGAAGGGGCAAGGTCAACAAAATCAAATGTCTTTTCGGTTAATTTTGTAATGTTACGAGCAAACCGGCTGGCTGTAAAGTAAAGACAATGTATTAATACTTGTTCTTCTTCATTATTCATGTAATCAATCCTTTTCTTCAGTTGCATATACAAATTAACACGAAATAACGTTAACGTCAACTAAATCATTTTTCTTGTTTTCATCTTGAACAGTCTATAATATAAACTTTGTTTCAAAACTTATTGATAGTCCATAAAAAGGGTGAGATAAATGAAAGCATTGCTATTACGTGAAAAAGGTAAATAGAAAGAAATGAAGGTAGAAGACGTTGAAACACCAAAACCAGGTCCAGATGAGATTTTAGTAGAGGTATATGCGGTTGGACTAAATCCTGTTGATTATAAAACAGCTACTGGTGGTAATCCAAATTGGTCCTATCCTCATATTCTTGGTTTAGACGTAGCAGGTATAGTTGCAGAGCTTGGAGAAGGTGTCTCTAAGTGGAAAAAACGAGATCGAGTAGTCTATCATGGAGCCCTTACTAAGAAAGGTGGCTATGCAGAATATACTGTAACCACTGCCAATACTGTCTCTCGAATTCCCGATGAAGTAACGTTTCAAGATGCAGCTGCTTTGCCGACTGCTGGGTACACTGCATACCAATCCTTATTTCGTAAACTACCAATGGAACAAATTGAAACCATTTTAATACACGGTGGTGCTGGCGGAGTAGGAGGTTTTGGTGTTCAATTAGCCAAACATGCAGGCAAAAAGGTAATCTCCACTGCTTCAAGTCATAACCATGAGTATGTAAAATCACTTGGCGCAGATTATGTCATTGATTATAATGAAGAAAATGTGATCACAAGAGTGATGGAGATTACGAGTGGGCGGGGTGTAGATGTAGTGGTGGATGCAGTAAGCAGACAAAGTGCAACAGATTCATTAGATGCATTAGCCTTTTTGGGTCACATCGTCTTTATTTCAGGTGCACCTGATTTTACAAAAATAAAACCTTTTACAAAATCAGTTTCGTATCATGAAATTGCCCTCGGTGCAGCACACCAATCCGGTATTCATAAGGCTCAAGAGGACCTAGGGGTAATAGGAGAGGAAGTGCTTAAGCTAGTGAATGAAAGGAAAATATCTCCTATGTTAGAAGAAATAATAAGCCTTGAGGAAGTTCCAGATGCCTTATCCCGTCTTTCAGAAAGACATGTTAGGGGTAAAATTGTAGCTAAAATAAAATAAGTTAATAAGAATTCTGTATAAGAAACATATATATGCAAGAAATCAACCTCTGTAGAGGCAATTTTCAATTTCCATTGAAGTAAAAGACAGAATATATGTTCTCTTTTGTGTATTTTCGTTCTTTTTCTTAAATCAGATTATCAAGGTTATGGTAAGTTTGTGAAGAAATGTACTTAAACTATAGGGTGCGTTAGCTGAAGATCAGAGCTGTCTTTAAGGTAGCTTATTTTTTATAGAGGGGTATTCCATTTATATGGTGGTTCGTAACATTTTTATAGAACTACCATGAAAATAAGTTACTTTAAAAATGAAAAATGACAATACTTAAGAAGAACCTGCTCAATCGTTTAAAAAAAGAGGAGAGCGTTAATTAATTAGTCTATGGATTAGGGTTGACTGGATTAAGGTCAGTATCAGTATTGACACTTCCTAACCATTTTCATTCTCTGTGGTGCAGCACTTGCTGCATGGATGGCTAACGGGTGTGTTCGTATTATAAGGTTAGCCAGTTTTTACTGGTTGAAGGTACCGATAAAAAGGGAAGCAAACAAAAAGTAGTCCCGAAAACACAATTTTTATCGTGTATTTGGGGCTACTTGACGTTTACCTTTGTACAAGGTTCAATATGGGTGTTTTGACATGAGAAAACCTGTCTGAACCCTATGCAAAAATACCATTTCCAGAAATGAAGAAGATTCTTGAAAAAGCTGAATCACTCAATAAAAAAGAGCATAATTTGCAATTGAAATTAGTAAGTGAATTAGAACGATAAAAGCCTACATCCCGATTTTAAGGATGTAGGCTTTTATTGACTTCTAATTCCATATTATTGGTCATGTTTTTCATAAGTATTATTTATAGGGATAATTAAAGCCATTTAGTAATTCATCAGAATACGAATGTGTTCAAAATCCAGTTTAAGATAATAGGTACCACAAATCCAAGTCCAATGGAAATAATTAAGGCGACTATAATTTTTAAATTACTTACAGTTTTAATATAATACACAACCCTTCTTTATTCATTATCATTTTTCTCATAATTAATTTTGTGATTTTCCAAGTGTTCCCTTAGAACATCTTTTCCAAATTTCTTTTCAAACTCATCAATAGCACTTTGGAGTCTTTTTTCGGTAATTAATTTACTTCCGTCAGTACCAGATAGCTTCCCTATTAATTGAACAACTAATACCTTTAGTATTAATTTCTTATACATAACCATCTAACTTATTAATCGCTTTTGCAGCAATACTAATTCTCATAGGTTCTATTTCATCGGGCTTTTTTAATAAGAACGTTTCATTATGACTCGGTTTATATTCTTCTAATATAAATCGTTCTATGACTGCATTTCTGGGTCCTCTTTTAGAATCTCAAGGATATAATGTAATGGTCACACAGGCTACTGGTGATTTCGGTGCAGACCTGATTTTACGCCGAAAAGGAAAGAAGATTGCTGTTCAGGCTAAACGTTATAGGAGTAATATCGGTATTTCTGCAGTTTAACAAGCTGTTGCTGCGAAGGGTTACTATAAAACTGATTTCGCAATGGTAGTTACAAATCAATATCTTACACCAGCTGCAGTTAAACTGGCGGGCGCAAACAATGTCCGATTAATTAATCGCGATGAATTAACCTTTATGATTGCTAAAGTGAGAAAAAGGAACAATATGGGTGTAAACTCAATGGCTTCTTAAATTTTTTACTGTCATAATTTTATAATGTTACAAGGCAATAGCCTGAGTCTTTTGCTGATAACCTTATGACTTCCCACGTAACGGACTAGTGCTCGGACTGCATTCAGGCGAGCCATAGTTCGTTCATGATAATAGCTTGGGCTATCAAATCCCACAAACTATGGATGATTCGTATTAGGAATAAGCTTAAGACATAACCTTTTGTGTTGAAAATATTGACTCAGATCCTTATAAACATACAAATTTCGTTTTTAAAAAAATGTTTTCATTGTTAGATATCAAACCAACCTTTTTTTATTTATTTTTTATAATGAGGTAACTAAATCTGCTGCTAAGAAATTAGAGCTACTTACTCCTTTCAAATATTTAAAACTTCCCTCACTTGACCAATCAATATTTTGAATATTGGTTAAACTCTTTGGAATTTCAGTATTGTTCAATTGATTAGATGAAAAATTATAGTTCTCTAAAATAATAGTGTTTCCAGCAATAGATAGAGCATTTAAACAAACTATATGAGTTAATCTATATTTTTTGTATTCGCTCCATTGGTTAGGAAATATATTTTTTATTTCATTAAAATAATAGAGTGAAATATATAAATTTTTTTCTTTGGGTAATTCAGCTAAATCAGATTTTCTCGTCAATAATTTTAAAAAATTATGTATGTTTTATAGTGTGATATGCTTTTCTTTATTTCTCTTACCAATAAGAGTCCCTATGCTGTAAAAAGGGCTATCAGGATTAATAATAAGTTGGGTTGCAATCCAACTAAGATTGTCGTTGTTTCTTTTCAAATATCTGCTTAATGAAGATCCAATTCCTATAGCTTTTGTATTAATGATATCAAAAAATTTAATTTCTTCATCTTCATCTAAACAGTGAAAAGCTAGGAAGGGCACATTTAACATCGCGCTTGTTTCTATTGTATATACTCCGATTCCCCCTAATCTATGCTGACCATCCATAAGTGAGGCTTTTTTTTTGCAAATTGATCTGCCTATATTTGGACGGTTGTTATCATAAGCCTGATATTCCCTCACATCACCATAGTAAAGCAGTCATTTCATGCTTTCCCGGAACAGTTCAGTAAAAACGAAGTCATATCTGGCCGATTGTGATAATTAAGGTATAATGATAGGGGAAGATATTTTTT
>NZ_JBHZPG010000053.1:0-22469 GCF_042788005.1 Peribacillus sp. YIM B13472 | reverse complement strand
AATTAAGGAAGCCTATCAGAAATTCACGGTGAAGGATAGAAAAGTAGAGGCTGTTTCAGGGGAGAGTGTTCCTAAGGGTACGGGTAATAAAACAAGTCAGGTTCCAGATGGTATCATTAGGGACGGTAGTCATATGTATAAAGATAGAACGTTAAAACCAAATGTTAAGTATCAAGCAGGAGAATATGAGTATTTATATGAGACAGACAACATGGGGAGGCTTAAAGAGTTTAATGCAGATGACTTAAAATTAACAGAAAGAGCAAGTAGATTACCACATAAATCTAATACGCCAGGAAAAGAAGTCGGAGATCATGCTGGACATTTAGCTGCTGATAGATCTGGAGGTTCTCCTGATTTAGATAATCTTGTATCTCAATCGAGTAGTGTAAATTTGAGCAAATACAAGAAGTTAGAAAATCAATGGGCTACAGCTATAAAAGAAGGTAAATTTGTTTCCGTCAATGTTAAAGTTAATTATGATGGGGATAAAATGAGACCGAGTGGTTTCGATATAGAATATGAAATAGATGGACGTGTGAGATTCATTAGTATAGAGAATTAGGAGGTATAGCTATGGAAAAGGTATTTGAAGATTACTTTTCAGAGTACCAATCAGATATGGTGGCCATTTGTTTAGAGTATGTCGATAATAAAGCAGATGACATATATATATATTGTTCTTATGAACCAAAAATGTATGTTTTTGATGTTTTCTACAAAATCAACGGAAAGATTGTTCATAAACATCAATTAAATGAAGCAATAAAAAACTCTGAGGGTCAACATAATGTAGTGTATGATGTTTCAAGAGAAAGACAAAAGGCTACTTTAAGAATCGGGAATGAAAATTTGAAACTTATCCATAAAAAGTGTGAAGAGTTTAATAAAGAGATGCCTACTGAGATAAAATTACATTATAATGTGAAACAAAACAGTTTAAAAGGTCAATACAAATATGATTTAGTATATTCTAATGATGACGAACTATTGCCTGATGATATCTTTGATATATGGTTCGAAGATGTGAAACAAAGGAATTTGTAAATAAGACCTTGATTGGCTTTTGCCTTTCAAGGCTTTTTTGCTTTAATTGTTTTAAGGTTAAAGTGATCACATTAATATGGATTAAAATCGGGTTGGGAGTGTACGCAAGTGGTTGGATAAAGTGACATGAAAAGTAAAGCAATCAAATCAAATAACGGAGTCGATCCAGTAACAGGGCGCAAGCTGTCCAGCAGACCATGCGTTCGATGCCTATAGAACGACAAAAGGCTTTAGCCTCCTCCAGAAAACCGAATACGGAATATACGGACTCCTCGCAGCCAACGGCCTCGGCGAAGCGGCAACCGGCAAAGACATGTTCGGCAACCAGCTAACCGAGGAACAGCGACAGAACGGCCTGTTGATGGCACTTGGAATCGGCGGTGTGGCAGGTGCGGCCAAAGTCGCCGATAAAGTAGCGAATGGTACAAAGTTCGTCCCTTACAGCAAGAAATTTGCGCAAAAGCAGGTTCAGAAGGTCCAAGCCTTCGGCAGGGAAATCGGTAAAGTGGAAGTACCTCTTCGTATCAGAGTCAAAGAGTTAGCCACGGCGTAGGGAAACAACTTCAAGCATGTCACTTTTGATAAAACGACTATTAAGGATATCGTACAGAAGTTTGCGGTGAAGAGTAATGGTGGTAAGGGTAAAGGCAAAGTAGTGCTTGCAAAGGGCTCCATTGAAATTACAAAAGTGGAGTATGGAAAGCATTATACAAGAGAGCGAATGAAGAAAGTTTTAAAACCGAATATTGAATATACATCCCCTGGTGGTCATGTATATAAAACAGACGAAAAGGGTCGGATAACAAGTGTAGAAGGTTCTCTCGACTTAGGCAGTGGTAAACGAAACAATTATGCTCAGCGGATTGCTGGAAGGGAAGACCGCTTGCCAGATGATCAAGGGGGCCACTTAATCGCCAGCATATTTAAAGGATCTGGTCATCTAGACAACCTTGTTCCTATGAATGCAAACCTGAATATGGGAGAATGGAAAAAACTCGAAATATCTTGGGCAAAAGCTTTAGACAGTAATCCTCCTAAAACAGTAGAAGTGAAAATATATCCTGTGTATGAGGGAAATTCAACTCGACCTACAAGTTTCGACATAGAGTATAAAATTGACGATGGCCGTTGGGATTTAAGAACATTCGAAAATAGAGCAGGGGGATAAAAAATGAATGAATCAAAACTAAATGAATATTACCTGAAAATAGCTCAAACTGTAAATGAGATGATTCCAGAAGAATGGAGTAAAGTAATTTTGTATGGAGAAGTTAATGAGGGGACAGGGACTGCGTTCTTTTTCTATCAGTCAAATATTAATGATAAACTCATATATAGTCACGATATCCCTGAATTACATAGTATTAGTAGAATAGAGTATAGAGATACATGGCGGAGGTTAATAAAGGTTTTAAAAGAATTATCAGATGAATTTAAAGATAATAATCAAGAACAATGGACCAATTTAACTTTTACTTTAGAAAGTACAGGAAAATTTAAGGTTGACTATGATTATGAAGATTTATCAGATGCAGATGATCACGAAAGAAGGGTTATTTGGGAATATACTCGTTTGGGTCTTTTACCTGAAACTGAATATGATAAGAGTATTTTAGAAGAATACCTCAAGAAAGAATAATGGAGGATAAAAAAAGCTTGTTTTTTTGTATGACCTTAACGGTAAAGTTAAGGTCTTTTCATTGTAGAATAGAATATGTATCGTTTTAAGTTATATCGGGCTTCTCAGATAAAAGGCCGTTAGGTCTAAAAAAGATATATAGATAAGAATATGGATTTACTGACCTCAGACATCGTGATTAAATACAAGTGGTACAAAGTTCATCCCTTACAGCAAAGAATTTGCGCAAAAGCAGGTTCAGAAGGTTCAAGCTACAATAACAGACATAGCGAGATCAGGAAAAACCAAGTTAAAAAATATAGGTGACGAACTAGGCAAAAAAGAAATGCCTAAACGGATAAGTTTGGAACAAGTTTCCCTTGCAGGAGGACCAACCCTGGTTCAAGCTACAATAACAGACATTGCGAAATCAGGAAAAACCACGTTAAAAAATATAGGTGAAGAACTAGGTAAGAAGGAAATTCCTAAACGTATAAGTGTGGAACAAGTTTCCCTCGCAGGAGGACCAAACCTTCCCCAAGTTGTAATGGAAAAGCAGACAATTAAGGAAGCCTATCCTCAAAATGTTAACAACTTCAAAGACAAAATCGAAAACCTACTGTTTAAATGGGTAAATAGAAGAAGCCAAAGGAAATCCTTTACATGTGATAAATACAGAATCTTTCTTAATAAATATCCACTACCTTCACCAAGAATTAAAGTGAATATATACGCTTTAAGAAAAGAGATTAGCTACATTCTGTAAATGATGACTAGGAGGAGCCATTAATAGCGCAAGCACGGTTCCGTGAGAGGTTCCCTTCTACTCGACTATCGCCATAAGAAGGCTGCCAATTGGCGGCAATTTGAATGTGCGATTCTTATCATACATTCAAATTAGAGAAAAACATACCCTTGTACAACTAATCTGGTAGTTTAGCTGAAGAAAAATTGTATTACTTTTCATCAATTAGGAAATTATATAATTAAGAACAAAAAGGAGGGAACAGAGATGGAAGTAAATATGAGTGTTGAAGAAGTCGTGAATCAAATTTCTGAATTAGTAGAAAAAGAAGGGAAGCCACCTCGGAAGAAAGAGGTAAAGAAGTCAGATCCGGAGTTAATGAAAAATGCATTGTATTATTTTCCTAGTTGGGATTATGCAGTAGAACATAGCATTGGATCTTAACCATAAACTATACATAAACATTTATTTTCCAAATTAGTGTATAATCCTTTCGCTATTTAAAAATTACAAATGAGTTGTGTTGGATCCCACCACAGAAGCTACCTTTAGTGAAAGGGGAGTTTTTGTGGTTTTTTATATTTGTTCCCGTCCCCTAGTGGACTGACGTTTTTTCATAAAGTAACGTTCTTACTGCATCAAAATGATAAAATATTAATGTTGTTTTTAGGGAGTTTTACAGCTAAAGGCCGAGTTTCTTTTCCTTATTTGAGTCTGTAAAAACGCTAAAGTATTTTAATAAACAAATGATTTTTCTTTTTTATCTTTCATATTCGTCTACCCAGACATTGAATGACATTTTAACAACTTCGCCATGATAAAATGAACCATAGTTAGCATCATATTTATGGTTCACCACTTCTACGCATGGTGGACATCCGTATTTTTTATATCACTTTGTACAAAATGGTGAAGGCACCTCTCACATTGAGAGGTGCCTTTCTCATAAACAGGCATGGGTCCAAGTTGCCTTTAGGATCAGCGTCTTAATATCAATGATATTTTGTGGACCGGCTAAAAAAAGAAATGGAACTTGATAAGTAAATCATGGAAGGACTATTAATATTCAAGCCCCTACAAATTAGCCCTGGATTCGTCCCATTTTAGGTGAATCCAGGGTTTTGTTAATTTCTTAGCATTTATAAAGGTGGTTGTAAACTGGAAGCTTCTAATAATAACCATAATTAATGATAAGAATATTTTCATAAGAGAGAGTACTTCAAGAGGTTGGAGGGGACGGGGTATCCAATTTATTGTCAACATATTCAACGATATGAAAAGCCATATTTCTGCTCATGGATTTGATGTTTTCTGGTATTGGCTAATGAATGACCCCCTCTTTAAAATTGATTAATGTGTAAAATTCTATTTATCACTTATGGTTGTTAACATAATTATGTTATGGACTATTAAATGAGGGTCATATATTGATGACCATTTGGAAGTATAGAAAGGAAGAAATGCATAAAACAAGTTTTTGACTTTTAATACTAAACATCTCGTCATCGGTTTCAGCTCATGAGACCAAAATAAAAGTAATAACCGGAGAAGACGGGTCAGTAGTCTTAATTAAAATAAAAAAAAGATGTATGGGTTCATACAACTCCTGATCCTTCACTGGAAACAATAGCAACAACGTTAACAGTTGGAAATATGAAAATCCAAGTATACTTCCCCGGAGAAGCCCTACATGGCTGTCAAAGTATAACTTATTATTTGGTGATATGACTTTCTCGCTGGAACTAAAGAATCTGGAATCATTGATGAAGCGAACATGGAAGCATGGCCAAATACGATGAAAAATTTAATGTAATATATAGATGCGAAAATCGCCATAAAAATTGGGGAGATTTAGTTTGCTACCTCATACATTTGGAAATTGTGCAGAATCATGGAAAATGAATTAATTTGCATTCACTTCTAAACTTTTATCAACTTGTCCACACCTTCCACCAGTCCAAGCATATACAATAGTAAGGAGGGGTTAGGATGGAGATAAATTGTTGTTATGAGGAAAAATGTTTTGAGGACAATGATCCCAGTACAGTATGGTTTCCTGGAAAACGTTGTAAATGTAAATGCAAATGCAAAAAAAACAAGCGCCGTAATCATTAATCACTAAAAGAATGAAGCAACATAAAAAGTTGTTCAACAGAGGCAGTCCTTGTGGCTGCCTTTTTTATTTGGACATGCAGTTGTAGATTAGGATGTATTAAGCCAGTCTTTCTTAAGGATATGCCTGCGTAATCATTGGAGGTTGAAAATATGGAACAAAACGAATGAAAATAAATCGAAAGCTGGTTGAGGATTGGCGAAGTGTGCTGGAGGTTGGATGATTTTTGGAACTGACGCTGTCACTTTAGGAGATAATTTGCACCTGTTTTAAGTTGTATTTTGCACTATAAGCAAATTTAATAAGCCCAATTGTTGCTTTCAAAATAAAGATCGATTAAAAAAGTGTTTTAAGCTTTATTTAATAACGTATGTAAAAACCCCATTTTGAAAAAGGATTGATTCAAAATGGAGTTACTCTATTTAGCTAAGTATGAGTTTTTAAAAGTTGGATTAAAAGTCCTTATTCCACTAAAGCATACGTTTGTTTAAGTGCATTTTTTCACATCAATCCTCTTTAAATGGAAGGATAATTTAATCAAAATGCCAGTCAGTGGTCGGAGTATTCTATATTAATTTAAAGTCTAACCTTAATCTCAGTGCCGTCCTTAGCTTTGACATCTACTAGTACGATCCCTTTATAATTTTTCAGTTCCTTGACGATAGGCTTTAGCGTTTTTTTGTCTATTAGTGGAAAGGTAAAGTCCAGTTTTTTTCTTTTGAAGTGCTCTTTTGTCCATTTGTTTGCATTTTGCTGAAAAAATTTTGAAGACAAAATTGAAATAACAATGTTTAAAATAGCATATGGAATTGGGATGGAAAACCGAACGTCTTTTGCTTTCACTTTTACATGCATCATAAGCAAATCACTAATCAATGATGACTGAAACGGTATCCCCGTTTGCCGATTTAATATCAACAATTTGGCCATCTAATTCGTTTTCGATTGCTTCAATAATAAGGCTTATGTTTATATCCTTAACGTATTTTTCCGATTGAGGAATACTCGCTGCGATGCTGTGTCCAGCCATTAATGCTACCTTGACAAGTTTTATAGGCAAATTGACCGTGACGTTATCATTTTCGGCTGATACAACACGAATTTTTAATGTTTTATCTAAATATTTAGTCGGTTTTTCAAAAAGCTTATTACCTGTTTCATCTTTCTCTTTTAATACTTGAATCAGTTCTGATCCCTTATCTGCATCAATCTTCCCTTCTTGAACCATTGTTAACACTCTTGTAATTTCCTCTTTCATGATAAATTCCTCCTTATTCCTCTTTTAAGAGCTTAATAGCTTCTTCTGGTGTGATTTCGCCATTTTCCAACATGGTGACAACTTTTTTCTCGTCTACTTCATTTTTCTTCTTCTGCACATATCCAAGGGATGAAATGATGTCTGTTAGCTTGCCTCGAACCGTTGGATACGAAATCCCCAGTTCCTTTTCAACTTCTTTGATATTCCCTCTGCATGTTAAAAATACTTCCACAAAATGAAGCTGATCCTTTGAAAAGGATGCCAGCTTAGATAATTCAAACTCATTTTCAATCGTGGTGTGACAATGAGAGCACTGCAACTTTGTAATTTTCAATGTTTCACTGCAGACAGGACAATTTGTGATTACTTTATAAGCCATAATGACATTCCTTTCTTTTATTTGATTCGATTATATAACAAGAAATTAAAAATATAAACAATAAAATTTAAATTTTTAATCATAAAAATCAATAATATTAATTTGTTATTTAATATTATTGATTATCTGTTTTCGTTATTCATTCAAGTATTATATTTACCATGGTGGTAGAAATTGCACACATCCCTATTGGTAAAAATACCTAGTTGCAAAATGAGCACGATTACTTAGACTATGAGATGCTGATTAATAATCCCTGGATATTTGATATTAATATTCCAACTGAAGATGATTCAGCAGTCGTAGCATTGATGTATTATTTATTGAATAAGAACTTGAAAATTACTTCTTCCATATTTTAGTTATTCCAGAATAGGGTGCTATTGTTAAATAAAACTTAGATTTTTAAACGACTTTATTGTTATATTTTTAAGTACAGTGAAGTATCTTATTTCGAAAATTAAACGAATATATTTTAATCCCGTCCTAAATTTAGAACGGGGTCTTCTTAGCCAGTTTTTCCTGTATAATAATACTATATTTTACATTCAGGAGGAATTATCTATGGACCAAGCCAGCAGTCTAATAGGGCTTTTTGCAATCATACCGATTTTGTTTTATCTGGGACTTATTGTTTTAAGTATTTATTTCATAATTAAAATAATAAAATTCATCAATGCAAAGACAAGATTAGATCAAGAAAGAAATGAAAAGCTGGATGAATTGATAAAAGTTATTGGCAAAGATAAAGATAAAGAAAATCAAAATAAGCCATTATAAAAATGAAAGCACAGTCCCTTTAAGGGTTGTGCTTTTGTTATTTTATGTATGGATGATGAACCCATATTAGGTCCACATAAAAGGGCGTTTTATATAACGTCAAGGTAGGTGTACAAGCATTTCCTAGTAAGTACCATAACATATTAGGAGGTGATAAAATTGACAGTTAAATTAGAAACTTTATTGGATCGTTCGGAAAAGAATCTGGGCAGCGGAATTCATCCAGTCGTAAAAGAATCAGCATTGGAAATGGTTAAACGGGCATACGAAGAAGGCATTTTTGTCCAAATCAGTGCAGGTTATCGGTCTATGGAGGAGCAAGCTAAGCTATATGGTCAAGGTCGCCTAGGTTATATCTACGACGGAAACAACTATAGTGATTTATCGAAACCGAGAGTGACAAACGCGATGCCAGGTCAATCTTACCATAACTATGGACTAGCCATTGATTACTTCATAGTCAACGATGATGGAAAAAATGCCATTTGGACAATTGATGCAAAATGGAAACGGGTAGCGGCTATTGGTAAATCCTTGGGCTTTTCATGGGGCGGGGATTGGTCAAGCTTTAAAGATTATCCACACTTGGATATGACGGGCGGACTAACTTATTCTCAGTTAAAAGCAGGAACAAAGCCTAGACTGATATCAAAAGTGAATGGAGCCACTCCACCAGCAATACAAGTCGAATCGGAAGTCATTGTAAAAGATACGCCTGCAAAGGACAGCGGCAATCAGACTATCAAGTCCATCCAAAGGACATTAAATAGCCAGTATAATGCAAAAATAGATGTTGATGGTTATTATGGTCCTAATACTAAAAAAGCTTTGATAAAGGGTTTTCAAAACGAATTGAATAAACAATATGGTGCAAAGATTAATGTTGATGGGATATGGGGACCCCAAACAAAAGCGGCATCACCTAATGTTAGGGAAGGGGCGAAAGGGAATATCACCTATATCCTTCAAGCTGCACTTTATTTGGAAGGACAAAATCCACATGGCATAGATGGTATCTTTGGAAGCGTCACGGAAATAGCGGTTAAGGCATTTCAAAGGGCCAAGGGAATACCTGCAGACGGTATAGCAGGTGAAAATACCTTTGCAAAGCTATTTGGATAATATATGAGAATAAAACTATGATGCTTAAATACAATTGGCTTAGAAAAAAAGAGCTAAAAATGAGGGCTTTTTTTGTATGAATAAAAAATGATTTTTATACTAGCAGTTTTTTTAAAAGTAAATATCCCAATCGTTCAAGAAACGTAGTATAAGAAAAGTAAGAACACATACTGGGACAAGAAATGTAACCGCATTTACGATATGGAAGTACTTTAATGCGGAATGATTTATACCCTTCACTTTAATCACTAAATAGAACAATGATAAGGTTGCAATAATTGGGCATAGCAAGCCAAGAGCTGTTAAAACCCTTGAAATTGGGTAGTTCATACTACTAAGTCCAATGATGAATGAAGCAAGGCAAGATTAAGGCTTTGTTAAAAGTAAAGGTTGATTTACTGAGTACAAAGAGAAAATATCCAAAAGTTGTCCTTTCACAAATATGAATTGTAATATTTATCGAGTATTTATACTCATTTTTGTTCACTTAAAATTGACTGAAATATAATGGTCTTTTTAATTTTCCATCACATTTAGACAATAAAGTTAAAGGAAGACATAACTTTATTGGAGGAAAAAGATGAAAAAAATATGGAAAAAGCCAATTTTGCCTATCGCTTCTATTAGTCTAGCGTCATTGATGATTGTAAATGCGATTCCAGAAACTCCAGTTCAAGCAGAATTGAATGTTCATTCACAAGTGCAAATGAAAGATCATGTGCTTCCGCTGGGAACGTCTAATTTGCATGAGCAAAGAACTTCTATGAATCCAGCACCAGGAGTGACGTATACCAAAATCAATCGTGGTGAAACATCTTCTAAAGACTATTTCACAGTGGATGTGGCATTTCTAGAAACACAGAAGCAGGCAAAGATATTGTTGGGAAATTTAAAGAGAGACGGTTTCAAAAATGCTCGCATTATAAGGGAACCGGATCGGGCCTTGGATGACAGGGAAAAAGGTCCACTTGGATACATTGTACGCATCGGCCAATATCAGCAGGAAGCGGATGCAGCCGAAATGAGAAACAAGTTATCGGATAAGGGATATTCGGGTCTGCGGACTGTGTATACGGGTGAAGACGGAGAGAAAACAACAGGACCATGGGTAGTAAACGTACTTGAAGTGGATCAGGATCGATTTCAAGGGCATGTGGTGCCTGAATTAGCAAATGATGCAGTGATAGGAAAAGAAACATTGACCCAAATGGCTGACAGAAATGATGCCATTGCAGGAGTTAATGCTGGATACTTTGTTGTTGGAGCCAAGGATGGTACACCAGGCGATCTTGCCGGTATATTCGCCAGCAAAGGTCAACTTGTCAGTGAAGCGATAAATGGCCGTTCAGCTCTGATTTTATCTTCTGTTGAAGAGAAGGCAAACATTGCATCTGTTTCCACGTCCATTCAGGCTACTTCATCTGATGGTGCGGTTAGGGAAGTGGATGGATTAAATCGTAAGCCGGGATTGATCCGCAATTGTGGCGGTGTTGGAGGAGATACGACAACAGAACGGCCGAAACATGATTATACTTGTATGGATGAAAGTGAGCTTATCCAATATACATCCGTATTTGGAGAAAAGACGGAATCGGGCGATGGAGTGGAAGTGGTAGTGAATCATGCCGGGGAAGTGGCGGAAATCCGTAACCATCGTGGGGGAATGATTCCAAGCAGCGGTTCTGTTCTTGCAGGAACGGGGGAAGCGGCAGAATGGCTTCGTGACCATGCCCAACAAGGAATGAAGATTCAGGTGAAGAGTGAAATCATCGGGGATGGAAAGCTATTAAAATTAGACCAAACCACTAGCATGATTAACGGAGGTCCTCGATTATTGGAAAACGGAGAAATTTCCATTAATGCCGTAGAGGAAGGCTTTCACTGGAAAGAAGATCCTGGGTTTTACTATCGTTTTGGGGAACGTCGTAATCCTAGAACACTTGCAGGAATAAAAGAGAATGGCAATCTATTATTTGTCACCATTGATGGACGCGCTCCCGGATGGAGTGTGGGGGCAAATTTTGAAGAAAGTGCAAAAGTCATGAAGTCATTAGGAGCTGTAGATGCCATCAATCTTGACGGCGGCGGATCGACGACCATGACAGTTGGGGCTGGCCGAGTCACAAGACCATCTGACGCAACAGGTGAACGCCCGATTGCCGACGGAATATTGTTAGTAAAATAATAGATGAACATGTAAAGGAGATAAAGGGTAACTTCTTCATATATTCAGAAGATAACTCTAAGAAGCAGTGATATTAGTTATAGTTCAAACCGGCCGTCACGAATAAACTAAAAAATCTCTTCAGATAGATTTCTGAAGAGATTTTTTAGTAATGGGATCAACCGACCAAGATCACAAAGAATTAAGCTATTTATTGTTTGAACTTGAGGCATCAAATAAGGTTAATCATGGGGATTGATTTCAATTGACGAAATCTTTTACTCCATTTTAGCAACCAAATGTTGAAGTTCCTCATTTAATCTTTATTCAATATATGACCTATCAAACGGTAGACTTGTTACAAAACTCCCTTATAATCTGGTTCTTTATTTCTTCTACCGGAAACCCTTGTTGATAGGTTGAAATCATCAACATAATACCTTGTAGCACAGATGAAAAATATAATGATCGTTTCCTTGGTTCCTTTTCCCCCATACTTTCAAATATTTTACATTGAAACTCGAATTGTCTAGCATTTGCTTCAATTATGAGATGACTGTATTTTATCAACTCTTCATCAGCCTTGGGCTGTGTTTGCAGGTGTAGATAGAAGCGATGGACTTCCGGTTTCTCGAGGATATTTTCGATGGCACCATTGACTATATGTTCAAGCTGTTCACGTGGTGTATTTAAGGTGAACGCTTCTTCCATGACTTCAACCACCTCCCTGATTCTGGCCTCGACCATTTCAGAAAGCAGTTCTTCTTTTCCTTTGTAATAGTTATAGAGTAACCCTTTAGAAATACCCGCCTTCTTGGCTATATCGCTTATAGAAGTAGCGTAATATCCTTGTTTCATAAATAACTCCATGGCTGCAGCACGAATTTTTTCTTTGGATGCTTGGCGAATACGGTCATTCTCTTCGGGTGTACGTGGCATTTTAACTTCAATCCTCCATAAAAGCAGTGAATTCTTGATATAAAACTTCTGAATGGGTGAGGGGCAGCATATGATCGGCATCCTCTAGTTGGATGAAAAGGATGTTTGAAACCTTCCGGAAACAATCGGCAACCCGAAAATTGTCTGCCAAGTCCTTTTTGCCGATAAAAAATAAAGTTTCGGGGTTCAATTCTTCTAATCGTCCCATTGCTGGCGGCTGAGGCCATTTCATACAGAAATCAGCGGGCCACTTAAGCATGCGCCCGAAATGATGCCTGAGCATTTGAACAGTGAGATCTTTGTGCGGACTATCGATAACAACCTGATAAGTTGGTGAATGAAGGGCAAGATTCAACATCTTATCTATATTGGGGGAATTTTCCAAAATCTTGTCATGATTTTGTTCAAACTCCCTTGAATAGGGAAAACCAGTTAAAGAAGGAGCAATTAATACAAGTTTCGATACTCTTTCAGGGTAATTAAGAGCGAAATCAGTTGCAATCTGTCCGCCCATGGAATGTCCTATAAGCGTTGCCTGATTAAGTTCTAGATAATCCATTAATGTCAATACATCGTCAACATAGTTTGCATGTTTGATGGGGGATGGCGATTTACCAGCACCACGGCCATCAAAAGCAATAACTTGGTAGTCCTTAGATAAAAGAGAAGCCAAAAATGTCCATTGCCTCAAATCAGCACCACCGCCATGAATTAGAACATCAGGATGACCACTGCCAGTAATCTCAAAATGTAAATCCAATGCAACCCCTCCGTTTTTTACTGAATTTTCAGTATTGTTTTATTATTGAATGAACGTTTAGTCAATATAAAATCTAAGATATTATTTCTATTCCGCATAATGGCGCTAATCTATAGTAAATCCGAAGGCTTCAGCTTTACATCTCCTCAGGTTTTCTTAGCAGTCTTTGTGTTGAGTAAAAAATGATGTATAATGAACACGTTTTCAACACTTTGAAAAAGAGGGTACGAATAGTATGGAAATCATTTCGAATATCTTACAGAAACCAGAAACGGATAATGAAATACTCTTTATAGGAAATACCGAAGATGAGATTTCGTTTGTGAATAGTAAAATTAAATTGTTTGGTGAAGGAAATCGGTTAATTATTGAACGTGGAGCGGAATTTAAAGATGCGACGCTAAGTTTTAATGGCAACAACTCGCTCATATTCATTGGGAAATCCAAACGCAATGCAACGATGAGAATCAATGTTTGGAATGACAATACATTTTTCCTAGGTCGCAACTATTCATTTAATGGAGCAGCGAGATTTATTCTCTCTGAGCAAAAGAATCTATTCATCGGTGATGATAATATGTTTTCAAGTGGTGTAGTCGTTCGTTTGGCAGATCCACATTTGATCTACGATGGAACAACTCGTAAACGGATTAACCCAACAAAGAGTGTGTACTTAGGTGACCACATTTGGATTGGGCAGGACGTCATGATTCTAAAAGGAGTGGAAGTTGGTTCAGGTTCAATTTTAGGTGCAATGTCACTCGTGACAAAATCGCTACCATCAAATGTATCAGCTGCAGGAAGTCCTGCACGTGTGGTGCGGAAAAATGTTTTTTGGGCACGTCCGTCTGTCCATGCGTATACTGAAAAAGAAACAGCAGAATCACAAAAATTCCCAGATGGGCGTTTTGTCTATACGCCAAAACGCTCAATAGCAAAACATTTTGCAAAAATTGAAGAACAGCTAAATACCGCAACTTCTGTAGAGGAGAAGACTGACATATTAACGCCTTATCTTGATGTAACAAGTAAGAATCGTTTCTTTCTTCCTGTGCCTCATGAGAAAAAGGAAACATTTCTCGATCGAACCTTTCGCAAAGGAAGTAAGAAGTAAATGAATGAATTATTCCAGATTAAAATTAGAAAATTCCAAATGGTAACTAAGAATGATGGATAAAGGAAAAATTGTAGTTTTTTAAAATGCATTTAAGGGGTTTAGTTTCTTATTGTCTTTTATAGGGTTGTTCCTTTTCTACAAAGGAAGATTAGCAATGGGAATAAGGTTGAAGAAGGAACAACTGAATAACTTATTGTTTAGTTATAAACGAAAAGACAGAAGCAAAGATTAGCTCACTGTCTTTTTTGATTTTATATTTTTAGTTACTTATTAAAGGAAGCCCTTATTAACATGTTTTAGAGCATAAATTTGATCACACAGGTGATCACAAACGCTTAAATGGCACTGTTTTTATGATCACAAATCATCACAAATCATCACCATTCCCTCAAACCTTCCTACTAATCCGCTTCACAATCTCCATCAAATCATCCGGCCTGTGAAATTCAATCGGCGAAACGCCTTTATCGAACTCTATCGTATCGGATTCTATCATCAATACATACTTCCCATTAATCTTTCCTAAATGGATGCTGTCGCCGAAATCGGCTAGTAGTCCTTTGATAGAACAGGGGAGATGTTTATGTAATATGGGTTTTAAAAAAGGTATGATTTCCATTATTTCTTTTGTTTTATTTGTAGGTATTGTATTTTCACCGATTTCTATCCAAACAAATCAATCGTCGGCATATGCTACTACTACCATTGAAAAGGATAAAATTCTATCAGTATTAGAAGTTATACAAAATGGTATTGTTGAAGAAAATGATGAAATTAAGTTAAACTTAGATTATGCTAAAGAAAATGGTCTATCGACTGCTGAAGTTAACAATCTCCAACAGGCACTTATTGGAATTTCTTCAGATGATTTAAAAGAAATTGAAAGCGCAACAGAATCATTAGAGAAAGAAATACTTAAACAAGACGATTTTATTCAAATAAACGAACTATCAGCGTCAGCTATAGGTAGACATTCTCCACCGCCTTCAGGATTCGAAAAGGCTTTAAAACTTGTATTTGGGGCTGTTGTTGGGATGACTGTTGCTACTTTAATAGTTCAAGACTTGTATAAATTAGGAGCTTATTCTGCTTGCCACAAATGGGGTAAAAAGAAACCTAAAGTTAAAAAGGCTTGTAAAGCACTAGGATACTGGTAAAATATCCGAAACTAAGGGGGAAACACATTGTTTGACATACCTGACTTTTCGAGAATAAAAATGCTGAAATTATCGTTACATTCTTTGCTTTTATGCATTTTATTAAGCTTAGTTAGTTTAATTATCAACGATGTTTTTTCAATTATCGTTGATAAAAGAATTAATTTAAATTTATTTTTTATTCCAATAATCATGGTTTTTTGGGTTTTGATAGCAGTTAAAAAACCAACATACCAAAAATGATTTCTGGATAGGAGTCTGGGCACAAGCTCAGGCTTTTTTTATTTGTCTAAATAAGGGAGTGTTAACCGTGAATCAATTCATGCATGACATGACCCGTATGACAGAAAGAGAGACTAATTGAGTATTGGTGGTTATGGTTAATCATAATTACTATTGCTATAATGTACGGATCGATAGTTAAGTGTAAGTAGGACTAAGAAGTTAAGGACATGATGAGTATGCAACTACTTAAGCAATGCAGTAAGTGTGGAGTACTTATGACTCAAGGTAATGGTGCTATGTGTGATGAATGTAAGGGGAAGAGTACATCAAGACACAAGGACTATGACAAGAGGACAGGAACAAGGAGTCAGCTAATGTGTATAACAATAAGCAATGGCGTGATGTAAGACACAGAGTGAAGGTAAGAGCCTTGTACATGTGTCGAGTGCGCTATGACAACACAAGGATCAAGTCAATGCATACTGTGCATCATATCATACCTGTTGAAGAGGATGTATATAAGGAGTTTATTTACAATACGAGCAATTTAATTAGCCTATGTCAAAGATGTCATCTACAAACACATGTAACGTATGAGAAGAGTAAAGTTGAGAAGGAAAAACTACAAGAATATCTGAGGAGATTAGTCGGATAGGGGTAGGGGAGGGTTCAAAAACTATTTAGAAAATGAATAAACACCCCCGCAGCCCCCATTCGTAGCAAAAGCTAAAATAGCTACAAAATACCTGAAGAATAAGTTGAAGTCTGCTGGTAAAAAATATAAGTTAGAATGGAATGTGAAAAATAGTAAAGGTAAAATTACATCATTATTAAAAATAACTCATAAACCCTCTAAAACACAGATTTTTCGTTTAGATAATGGTAAACTCGGACTAAAACCAGGTACAAATGATTGGTTTTGGCATTATCATATAGGTGATACAAAAGGCAAAATGAAGCATCATTATTCATTAAGGTCACTTGTACCATCTAAATATAAGCCGCTATCGAATACAACATTGTATTAAAAAGGAGTAAACTATGAAAATATATGATATTCCCCTATCGGGTTTTTTAATTAATAATTTAGTAGCTTATGAGAGCGAAGAAAATGATAACCAAATAGTTTACCAAATAAAAAAAGGGAAAGTTCAAGTCTTAGGTGAATTTAGATCAGTAAAATATGATAGTGGTATTGCATATATTATTTTTGCTAATGATGAAGTGATTTCAGTTGACAAGGACATGGTAAAGTTAAAAGACTAAATAAAACCCTTCTCTTTTGAGAGGGGCTTTTTTATATCAAGAACTTAACAGTATGCACTTTACTCATCTCATTCATACCCCCATAGCAATATTCAGATAATTACGAATTAAATATTTCCCCCTCGCGCTCCCCCTTACTCACTCACTTCGTTCTCTCTTAACAAATCTTCATATCGCAGTCACACCAAGAGATTAGACTTGTATTACATTGGTAACACTAATGAGTAGAAAATACGTAATTGATTAGTTAATAATTCGTTGATTTCTGCTAGATAATTAGTAGAGGATTATTAATTACTTAGTAAATGATATGTAGAAAGTTCGTATCTAGTGCTTGTACCTACGAGAAAGGGGAAATTTATTTACAATGGTAGAATATGTCGTATTTTTTGGACTTGTCATAATAGGTTTTGTCTTTCTAGGTTTGGACATGCGAAGAAGTAAAGGAGTTACAGTGGATCATTACATTCCTCCATACTTTGTGGAAGTAGTTAAATGTCAAAGTCCAATTGAGAAGAGGGTATTAAAAGCATTATGGATGAGGGATTATAAACCAACGACACAGTATCCAATAAGAAGATATAGAATTGATCTGGCTTTTCCAGAATATCGACTAGCCATTGAATGTGATGGTAAAGATTTTCATTCAAGTAAGAAAGCTAAAGCACATGATAGGAAACGAGATGCATATCTAAGATCAATTGGATGGAAAACGCTGCGATTTAGTGGAAGTGCTATCAATGGTAATATGAGCAAGGTGATAACTCGAATTGTATCTGAAATCCAAAAGAAATGCTCAAGTGGATGCCATTCGGAGGATTAATATGACAAAAAGTAAAGTAGAAACAATTGAATACGTCAACAAAAACGGTGAGTTAGTTAAAGCAAAGATAAGTGATTATGATGAAATTGCATATTATAAAGACTTTAATGAAAAGGGTAAAATAGTTACTCGAAAGATTATTGATACTGAAGAATTCACATATATCGAAGGAATTGGAATAGCAACGGAAGAAGGTAGCTTGGATATGGAGAAGTTAATAAAAACACTGTTACAGGAAAAATACCTACGTTATCTTTAGAAGGAAAATTTTCCCCTTCATTTTTTTTGATTAAATTAAGAACAAATGTTCTATAATGTATTTATAGAATGAAATGGAGATGTTCTTATGTCAATAAAAGATCGTGGAAAGCTTAAATGGCAACCAGCTTTGATGCTGCCAGAGCATGTTAAATTGAAGCAAATAAGGATTATTACCGTCAGGTAAAGCCAATATTAGATGAGTACCAGTTAGAGGAGTTTGAAAACAAGATACATACCGCAATGGAGTTTGCTTCACTTGTAAAGTTTACAGTTTGGGAAGGTGGATTTGATTGGGAGTATACAGGCTAGATCCATTCACCAAGGCGATATATTTGGAGCTGGAAAATGAGAAGGGACATATTATTAAGGTGAAGTTTGAAGATCTTGTAGCGGTAGAAGTAATGGAGTGAAAAAATGACTAAAGCAAAACCAAAAAGAAAACTGTCGATTAAGAGTAGAACATTCCTAAATGAATTTACAGTAGATGAATACTTGAAAAAAGAAGTGAAGTTAATCTTAGCTAAATATACAAAATGAATAGAAATCACCAGTCTATACGATTGGTGATTTTTTATTTTCTATAATTTTACTCGTTACTATTTTCATAGATAATTTAGTGAAATGTGAATATAAGATATTTTGTTTGGAGATTATTATGTAGGACAGGAGAGTGATATTGATTGGATAAAAAGTCAAAGAAAATTAATCTTAATGATGTCGATATGACCGATGTAGAAGTTATTTCAGCGGATAATATCGATATTAATGAATATTTTAGAAGGAAGCTTTTCGAGTGTATAGCCAAAGAAGAAAGTAGGCTGTTTTTGTATAAGGAAAAGAATAAATAGTTTAATTGAAAGGACTATTCTAATGTGAAAAAGAGTAAACCAAGAAAAGAACTGCGAGGAAATGGCTATTTTGTAAATGAACCTAACTACGAATTAATGGCTAAGGCGTTTATGGAACTATACTTTAGTTTTACTAAAGGTGGATCTGGAGATGTAGAATTCGACAAATTAGGCACGATAGCTTTATTTTCTGCATTGGCAAATGATGAAGAAGGGAAACAAAAGGAATTAGATAAAATGAGAGCTCACGTTAAAAGACTTAAGAATGAAAAAAAGAAATAGATAAAGTCTTGTCGTGGTCATCTAGTTTACCCTCTGCATGCAGAGTACCGATAAAAAGGGAAGCAAACAAAACATAGCCCCCAAATACACCATCCATGTAGTATTTGGGGGCTACTTGACGTTTACCTTTATAGCGAATTTACTTAAAATAAGGAACCTTTTTCAAAGCCACACAAACTGGAACGGCAACGATAATTCCTAATATATTTTGAACGAGATCTCCAGGTATCGAAGCTAAAGGTGCAATCCAATTACCGTATAGAATCCCTTCACCAATATAATAAACAGCTATCATAAATGGAATGGAAACGATTGTTGCTATTACATTGAAAGCAATGCTAGTACCGTTGCGACCCTTTGACCAAGCGATTTTACCAACTATATATCCTTGCAAACCACGCGCCACAATGGTGATAGGTGCCCACAATGTCCACCCTCCAACTATATCAAATAACCCCATTCCTATCGCACCAGCAAGAGCTGCTTTTTTAGGACCAAATAAAATAGATGCAATAAAAAGCATAGCTGTTCCTAAATGAACTAACCCTCCATTTGCGGCAATTGGCAGTTTAATATTCAAAAAGAAAGTAGATAGGAACACAAGTGCAATCAACATTGCGGTAATAATTAAATCCATAGTTTTTTGACTTGACCTTGAATAACTTTGTGTATTTTGCATATCTGTAAACCTTCCTAACTAGAATTTTCCTATGATTTTAGCAAAAGACTGGTGTCTATAAAAGTGTCAATTTATTAAAAAACTATGAGGTCAGTTGATAAAAAATACAGATATTATACGTATTGAAAAGAGAGAGGAGATGACTGTTTTTAGCTGATTTATGATAAGATAAATAAAGTTTAAAGTGGATAGGCCATATGGAGGTTATTATGAAAAAAGTTGCTGTACTACAGGATTTATCATCTTTTGGAAAATGTTCATTAACAGCTGCAATTCCGGTTCTTTCGGTCATGGGCGTGCAGGCATGCCCTTTACCAACGGCCATATTGACTGCGCAAACCGGATATCCAAGTTTTTTTTGTGAAGATTTTACATCCAAAATGAAATACTTCATAGAAGAATGGAGCAAGCTTAATGTAACCTTTGATGGAATCTATACCGGCTTCGTTACTGGTGAAGAGCAAATTAATAATATTTTCCATTTTTTAGATAAATTTTATACAAAAGAAACCATTTTACTTGTTGATCCAGTAATGGGGGATATAGGAGAAGTCTATAAACTTTTTACCGATGAATTACTGGTACTTATGAGAGAACTGGTGAAGCGTGCAGATGTCATTACACCAAATGTTACAGAGTGCTGTTTATTAACCGGATTGTCTTATGAAAAGCTGCATAGCTATTCAAACGAAGAGGACTATATTAAAGCGATAGAAGAAGCAGGGAATATGTTGCAGCAAGAAACGGGAGCTCAGGTTATCATCACTGGAATGAATCCACCGTCAGCAGATTCAGAGGAGCAGTTTATCGGAAATATGTATTTGGACGGAAGTAGAACCTTTTATAGTGCGACGCAGTATAACGGTGAAAGCTATTCAGGTACTGGTGATTTATTTGCATCTGTGATTATGGGAAGCATGATGCGTGGAGAGAACCTAGAAAAATCCGTACAGCTCGCAGTGGCATTCCTGACAGAGGCTATCAATGATTCCTCCTTGGAGCAAATTCCTAAAGTAGAAGGAGTTAACTTCGAAAAATATTTACGAATGTTATTATGAATGCTTTAAAAAATGGAAAAAATAGAGTAACAAAAGCTCGGCTTTTTGACTAACCGAGCTTTTTGTATAAATCAAATAGTACTTATATTTTGCCGAATATTGTAAAAAATCACTTAAATAATAAGGAAACTTTCTATTTACCTCACAACAGCCAGTATTTATGTTCGTTAAAGTTTGAAAATATTTAACTTCCATAGACCTTTACAAAGATTAAGAAAAATTACTTGAAGAAAAAACAATATTATCTACAATCGAGGAATTAGAAGCTCTATTTCCTGATAAGGATAGATCAGAAATTATAAAGAAAATGCGTCAATTAGGTTGCTTAGAATTAAAAAACGCAAAAATTCCATGGAGTGCAAAAACAAATAAAGAAGATAGACCGCCTTGTAAAATTACTTATGCTAATGAGCCTAATATGGAATTAATGGCTAAAGCATTCACTCACCTATATTATGAACTATTAAAGAAGGGTAAACTTAACGATAAACCTTGGCTTGAAGAGGAATGAAAAAAGCTAAAGAATATACCTCAGCTCAGTTAAGGGGAATTAATAAAGAAAGAAAAGCTAGTGATAATAATATCTTTTACAATAAATTTCCTGTTTATACAAAAGACCACCAGTAATTGCTATTGGTGGTTTTCTTCAGTTTGAACTAATTCAATTTCAAATAAATCTTCTATAGATATATCTAATGCTCTGGATATTAAAACTGTATGAGTATCCTTATGACTTTCTAATTTATCAAACCTTGAAATGTTTCCTTGAGGGATTCCTGTAAGTTCACTCAATTTAACTTGTGTCATTCCTCTTTCCTTCAATACTTTACCTAATCTTGGAGTGACCTTTACTGTAGTTTTCATTCTCATACAACCCCTTTTATTTACTTATATAATTATACTATATCCTATATCGTCTAGAATATAAAAAAATAATTTGGAAAAATTGTAATTTATTGTTGATATAATATATACTATATAGCATAGTTAACTTATCAGCAAGACGGACAACGAAAAAATCCAAACAAAAAACAGCCGAAAGGCAAAAGGGGATAAATAATATGACAACTCAAACAATTGAGGTTAAAAAGGTATTCGTAACTGACAACCAAGAGCAATGGATTGTATTTGAAGAAGAAATGCAAGCAGGATTCCAATACAAACTTGCTACTATTGACGACCTTCACAATTATGTAGCTGGAACTGGCGAAGTGTTTACATACAACGTAGAAACATCAGAGGGTGTGGTTCAATGGCATGAAGAACACTTTCCTTATGATTCTCCAGTTGACTACATCTGTGAATACAGGGTGATCAACTAATGAATAACAGATATCTTCCTTCCATTACTCTCGCCAATGATGTCCTCCAAGAAATTATCACAGCCACTGAGTTAGAGATTACCGAGTTAAAGAAGCAACTTGATAAATATACGATAGGAAAGGTAATAAAGAAGCTGCAAAAGTCACGGTGGAAGTGTTATTCGCTACAATGAGGAAGCTAACATCTTATGAGAAAATGCAAAAGAATCTTCCTAAACGTGGCAGGCAAGGGGAAATTTATAACTTTGAAATACCAGAACGTGAAGTTGTATGAAAACAAGTTCTATAAGAAAAGAGCCTAAGTAGCAGTATTTACTTAGGCTCATGATAAGCATGCATTTCTAAAAAATATATTTAACTTCTTAATTGAAAATAGGACTTAGAAAAAATAAACAAACTGGAGAAACTACTAACAAAAGTTAGTAGTTACAGTTTGTAGACAAAAGGGGTTCGGAATTAAAAAATTCTGAAACCCTTTTGAAATTCCCTTTGAATTTTCGCCTAAA
>NZ_JBHZPG010000052.1:0-25231 GCF_042788005.1 Peribacillus sp. YIM B13472 | reverse complement strand
AAGCGTTTACTCGTGAGTTTGTGCAATTTACTCGTGAGTTTGGAGCAAATACTCGTGAATTTGGTCGATTTACTCGTCGAATGCAGCAGCAAACTCGTGAATTAAGCCGATTTACTCGTAAGTGAGCATTACTCGTCGAATGCAGCAGCAAACTCGTGAATTATAAGCGTTTACTCGTGAGTTTGTGCAATTTACTCGTGAGTTTGGAGCAAATACTCGTGAATTTGGTCGATTTACTCGTGAAATGGGAGCAAATACTCGTGAGTTTGGGCGATTTACTCGTGAAATGGGAGCAAATACTCGTGAATTCGGGCAATTTACTCGTGAGTGGAGCATTACTCGTCGAATGCAGCAGCAAACTCGTGAATGATAAGCGTTACTCGTGAGTTTGTGCAATTTACTCGTGAAATGGGAGCAAATACTCGTGAATTTGGCCGATTTACTCGTGAAATGGGAGCAAATACTCGTGAGTTTGGCCGATTTACTCGTGAGTGGAGCATTACTCGTCGAATGCAGCAGAAAACTCGTGAATGATAAGCGTTTACTCGTGAGTTTGTGCAATTTACTCGTGAGTTTGGAGCAAATACTCGTGAGTTTGGCCGATTTACTCGTGAAAGGAGCATTACTCGTGAGTTTAGAGCGTTTACTCGTGAGTTTGTGCAATTTACTCGTGAAATGAGAGCAAATACTCGTGAATTAAGCCGATTTACTCGTGAGTTTGGAGCAAATACTCGTGAATTTGGCCGATTCACTCGTGAAAGGAGCATCTTCAAATTAGCCACTTAAATCACAAACCAAATCCTTCATTACTCGAGTGGTTTAGCCTCTAAACCGCCTGTGTTAAGGATGTGTACCTTTACGTTTATATCATGTAGTGAATCCTTATCTAAGTAATCCTTCGGCTCTTTTATATGATTTTTTTGCCAGTATTTTGTCTCTTTGATATAAAGGATTTTACCTAAGCTTAAAGGGTCTGCGTTCTTTTGAATCCCTGTCATGAATGTTGATTGAATTTCTTTTTTTATTTGGCTTTCGAATTTTCGTTTTATTTTATCAATATCCATTTGGGTATCAAGCCCTAGAATTTTACCTGAGACGTCAACGTCAATATCGAATTTGTACTTTCCATCCTTGAGAACAGGCTTTACTTGATGATGCGGATGGGAGAAAGATGCATAGATGTCTTGCTTATTCATGTTAATGTTTACGGGAGTTTTATTGGTCCTTTTAGTGAGCCAGCGTATGCCGCTCAGTTCCGTTTCAGAGAACCATGGCTGGGACACTTTATAATAAATGACAAATGCACCATCCATAAAGAGACTTTTTCTTTTTTTATCTTTTTCTTTCCATACTTTATCGTTCCAGGAAATGGAGGGTAGGATGGTTGTGGATGCTTTTTCCCGCTGATTGGAATAATACCTTTGGACCGTAATGGGTTGGATGAATGATCTGTTCCGGTAGACATCCTCTGGTAAATATAATGTCGTGTATAAAGGCGATAAATTAAAATAACCATTAATGGAGAATAGCTCATCCATGGAACTTTTTGTGGCAAAGATATTGGCTGAGTACCTAAGTAATTGGTTTCTGTATATATAATCCACTATTTCTGTACTTTGCTGCTTCAAAACATTTTCACTGATGACAAATGTGGAAACATGCCCTATATAGAGGGACTGTTGAGTATTGTGCATTAGTTTATTTACAGCGATTGAGATGGAACTGCCTTTTTGTTTTCCGACATATACGGGCGGGGCTTGAGTGGGTTTTGCCTCCGTTTTTGCAACCGCAGAGAAGTCCACAAGTTGCGTATAAACAATGTATTCCCCATCTTTGAAATCTATCCCGATGGCCGTTATATAATGAAAGTCCTGGATCGTTTTTTCATCCCAGCAGCCTGAAAGTAAGAGTATTAAAGGGATGGTTAATAATATTTTGCAGATGCGGAACATGGTCTTACTGCCCCTTTCTGGTCTTATCATTAGCAGCCAAGGATCGTTTGCTCAGGGAATTCCATGGCCTCATTATGAATGAATCCAGTAGTTTAGTGAATCTTGGTGGGTTTATTCCGCCAATATATGAAACCCCGAATGAATCAAGCCTGGATAGTAAAGTGACAATGGAAAGGAAACCGATTATCGTGCCGTAGATTCCATAAATGCAGCTTAGCAACAGCACAAACATACGCAGAATCGTTACGGCACCTGTTAAAGATTGGTTTACAAGAGTATAAGATGCCACAGAGGTTACGGCAGTAACCACAAGCATGGTTTGTGAGGTCAGTCCTGCCCTTATCGCGGCATCACCGACAATGAGGCCGCCTACAACGGCAACTGTCTGCCCAACCGCTTTAGGTAACCTGACTCCGGATTCTCGGAATAATTCAAACAAAATGAGCATGAGAATGAATTCCATTGTTGCTGATAAGGGAAGTCCAAGCCTTGAAAGGGTGATGGTGGCCAATAACGGAAACGGCACCTGTTCAATATTGAAAGCTGAAATGGATATCCAAAACCCCGGCAATAAAACGGTAATGCAAAGCCCCATGAAGCGAAGCAGTCGCTCAAGACTTACAAATAGATAAGGAAGATTCGAATCTTCTGCGGTTTTTATTTGCAATAATAATGTAGAAGGAGCCACGATTATGGTTGGCATTCCGTCCACGATTAGAATGAATCTTCCTTGATTGAGTGCTTCCACTACAAAATCAGGGCGACTTGTATAATGAGTGAGTGGAAATATACTATATTTACTATTTGATATCAATTCCTCCAATTGCTGGCTGCTCACCAATATATCAATATCAATGGAGTTAATCTTGGACCTCACATTTTTGACCAGTTCTTTATTGATGATGTCATCCATGTACATCAGTGCGACTTTCGTTTGACTGCGCCTGCCGACGATAAAGTCTTCATAGGCAAGCGATTTTGTTTTTAGCCGCTTTCTGATTAAAGCGGTATTCATGGATAAATCCTCGACAAATCCATCTCTTGGTCCTCTTACAGATACCTCGAAGGAAGACTCCTCAGGCTGCCTGTTCGGAACATTGGACAAATTTATTGAAAATAACTTTTGGGTTGATGGAATGAATAATAAGGCATTCCCGGAGAAAATCAGCTGTTGGACGCTATTGAATTCACTATCAATCGTCACTTTCTTCAAATCTATCAATGGTTTTAGCTTGTTGATTGCCTCTTCTTCATCGATTCTCTCATCCAATTCCATCATTTTGTTTAACTTTTCCAAAATCCCCTCGTTCAGTAAACTGATATCGGCCATACCCGAGCAATAAAAGATAAGGACAGGAATGGGTCTTTCGGTTTCTCCGATATAAATCGTGTCAAATATGATATCCGAGCTTGAACTGAATAACTCCCGAAATGTCTCCTCCTTTAATGCAGGCAGGGTTGGCTCATTTTTGGATCGTTTCATTCTCATGTCGTTTACCCTCCTTAGATCTAATGAACGTGCCGATAAACAAAAAGGCGGACAAAAGTAACAGGAAATAAAAAGCGCCAGGATAGTAGAATGTCTGACTTACATGCAAAAACTTGAAATTACTGAATGGGACGATGGAGATCCCGACCATGAGAAAGCCGACAGCGAAAAGAATTCCGACCTTTATTTTTTCCGTTTTCCTATTAAAGACTTCCGTTATTAAGAATAAGGCCAGTGAAACACGGATATAGGCACCAGCAAGCCATTGATAAATGGAAAAGAAATCTGTATGTTCGATATATTTTCCAATAGTCAGCAGCCGCCACTGTTCATAGGCAGGGTACCTCAAGGCTTCGGCTAAGGTCGGGCCGAATTCAGCGAGTGCTGCTGTTAATGGGCCCATAAGTAGAAACAATAAACCGATACATAAGAAAACCAATACTTTCCGACTGATCTTATCAGAAAGCTTTTCCTGAAAAAAAGCGATTAAAATCAGTTCGACAAGACCATAACCAGAATACTGCAAGGCCTTAACGCCATGAAAATAACCATTCTCGAAAAGGGGAAGGAGGTGGCTATAGTCTTTAGTCGGTATATTTCCGGTCGCAACGAAAATGCCAAGAATGATGACTATTGGCAATAATACAGAAGAGCAAATGGCGATGGAGCGCATACCTGAATGGGCAAGGAAGATGCATAGCAGCGTAAACGGAATGATAATGGCTAAACTTGGGGTTTCAAATAGAAAGCTCGTCGTGATCCAATCAATCGTTTCCTTGGTTGTTGCCAATACTAGGCTGATCAGATAAATCACGATAAAGAATAGTACGATATTTTTAATATGATTTCCAAATCTATATTCAAGCCAATCCGTAAGGGATTGATTATTCATATTCTTGATTATCCTCGATAATATGTAGACCCAAATCGGTATCAATCCAATAATAAGGATAGAAAAAAACCAAGAATCCCTTCCGCCGGTGGATAGAAGGAAAGGGATCATAATAACGTGATTAAGAAGGCCGATTGATAAAAAGAAGATGCTAAGGGTTTGTATCGAACTGATTTTCTTCAAGATGATCCTATCCCCATTTCCATTGTTTAAAGAGTGGATTGATGCACATGCCATTCTTTTGTTATGGTTGCTAAATGTGGAAATTGTATACGTGATAATGATTGGATTAATATTCCTGAGGATTAATGAAAGCATGAGCAGGCTTGCCAAACAAAGAATTGCCGGTAAAAAGGATTTGTCTCAATTAATAAAGAATATAGAATATATACTGGATGCTATTTTTATTGAACATCAAGGGGGAATGAAGTTGGATTTAAGATACCCGGTTGGAAAGTTTCAGTTTGACGGGGAATTTACAAGTGATGTAGCAAAGGGGTGGATCAACGAGATTGAAGCTTTGCCTCGGATGCTGCGGGAAGCGGTATGTAACATGAATGATGAACAGCTTGATACGGCTTATCGGCCTGGAGGATGGACGGTGCGTCAAGTGGTGCATCATGTTGCCGATAGTCATATGAATGCGTATATTCGCTTCAAATTGGCCCTTACGGAAGAAAGTCCGGTCATTAAACCGTACGAGGAGGCGCAATGGGCAGAGCTGCCTGATTATGATTTGCCGATTGAAGTTTCTCTATCACTAATCGAAAGTGTACATATCCGGATGTGCAAACTTTTATCGGGTCTTCATGCAGACGACATGGGCCGAACATTCATCCATCCTGATTCAGGAGAGGTGACAGTCGGTGAAAATATAGGCATTTATGCATGGCACGGACGCCATCATCTGGCTCATATTACTTCTTTATCAAAGCGCCAGGGATGGTGAATATGATTGTATCACCTGAAAGGTTGTGATTACTTTGAATGCTGAGTTGAAAATCGAACAATTAACATCACTCCGCGACCACATTAATGAACTTTCGGACCTTTTGATGCAGGTGGTGGAAGATGGCGCGTCCATTGGTTTTTTACCTCCCATGAAACGGTCTGAGGCCATTGATTACTGGGGTGGTGCCCTAAATCCTGATGTGATTCTGTTTGTCGCTAAATTACAGGGTGAGATCGTCGGGAGCGTACAGTTACATTTATGTTCAAAGCAAAACGGCGGCCATCGTGCGGAAATCGCAAAATTAATGACGCATCCTGGTTATAGACGAAATGGCATAGGACGTTCACTCATGCTAGAGGCTGAGAAGAGGGCCAAGCAGGAGGGACGGACACTATTGGTCCTGGATACAAGGGAAGGAGATCCTTCTAACTCCCTGTATACTTCATTGGGATATATTCAGGCAGGCAGGATTCCTGATTATGCGAAATCTGCAAATGGTGAATTCCATCCAACCATTTTTTATTATAAAAAAACGAATTGAATGGGGGAATGTATATGCAAGCTGTAATCGAAAAAGAAGGTAACGGGATTATTGCAAGATTCGATCGCCTGCTCAGTCATTCAGTGGAAAAGGTATGGAGTGCTTTAACGGAGAATGATAAGGTGGAAAAGTGGATGTCCAACCTGGAAATGAAGGACCTTCGAAAAGACGGGACCATTAAATTCAATTTCAATGATGGGTCAGGGGAATCTTTTGATATGAAAATAAGGGATTTCCGGGAATGTGCCGTTTTAGATTTTGATTGGGGTGACGGTTGGGTTCGTTTCGAGGTATCCCCTGAAAAGGATGGATGCTCATTAGTATTGAAAGAATCCATCACGCCGGTTAATGATCATACATCAAAGGATTTGGCAGGCTGGCATGTTTGCCTCGAAATGTTAAGTGATTTACTTGATGGTCATCATCAGGACTTCCCGATGGATGAATGGGAAATATGGCATAAGGAATATACGGCGCCGTCGAACGACTTGATGGATGAATGGAATGCACGTGAATAAATAAAACCGAAGTGATGCTACTGATATGAAGGAAGTTTTTTGTTGATTATTCCAGTTGCTGTCATGTTGAGATGACTGTAACTATTAAGAAATGGAGGTTTTCCTTGTGACATTTATCAGACTGCGTTTCCAATCTTTGAACCGTTAAATGAATACGTTCAAGGGCTCTGCATGTCCGCAGGGTAAATAAATGGGAATAGTCTGTCTACATAAACTTGAAATGGCGTTCGCTGCAGTCACCGGCATGAGCTTACGACTTGTGGAAAAATCAAAAACCATTTCCGATGTCACCGATTCAGGAAGAAACAAGATCCATTGAAAGCATCAATCAACAAAAAGAAATGGTAATTAAAGTGATAGAAGAAATCACAGCCGTATCACAGCAAACGACGGCTTCATCAGAAGAAATTGCATCATCGATGGAGGAACAAGCCGCTGCATCCAATGAACTTGCTCAATATACACAGCAGCTTACACCGTTAATAACTGATTTGGAGCACACGCTCGGGGAATTCCAGATAAAGAATTAGAGGAATGGAAAACATAACCGTTGCAAAAGGGGAGGCCACTAAGTGGTTTCCCCTTTTTTGTTGATTCTGCAGGGACTAAACCCTGATTCGTTGAACGAGGCTCACTAGAAGTACAAAAGTACAATTTAGAGGGGCGGGTCAAGTATCCACTCTTTTTTTACAAAGGGGAATAATATATAGGAATCGGACATGTAGAGTTTTTTTGTTGTCATACCATTAACGACGTTGGTAACACTGCTCCACCCAGGAATGCAGCCGCATCACTCTTTACCATTTTTCATTTTCCATTGCTGCATGTCCAAGATTTAATCCGAGTACAGAGATAGATAAGTTAACGACAGCCAATGGGAAAAATGTTTTTTTTGAAGCTTGCAATTATAAAACGGTGTACATGCCATAGTTTCATAGAAACGAGGGGAAGGCCATTTAAGCTTTCCCCTTATTTTCTTCTGCTAGATGATGGGTGATACCAACGGATTCGGATTCCTGATCAAAAATCCTTCGCCTTCGTAATCAATTTCCGTTTGATCTGTAAAATGGGAGTCCGATGGATCGATCAACATTTTTATATCATGTAAAACGAGTATTTCCTCATGCTCCTTTTTAGAGATTGCCAAGCTTAATGTATAGTTCATCTGGTTACAGCAAGGTCTGTTTATGCCAAACCTCAAATACGTTTCCCCTCCCAAACTATGCTGCATATCTTTAATTGCCTGCCGGGCTTTCTCTGTCATTTTTATCAAAATGTTCACTCCTACATCGTTATCCACTTCATAAATAGGGCAAGCCGTAGATGCACGGCTTTATCATGAACGGGATTCTTCTAATCTAACTTTACCCATTCTGCATAAAAAAATAAAATCCTCTAGGAATTCTTCTTCGTTTCCAACTTATCTCGGGTGGGGGTGTTTTATTGAATCCGACTATTGATTTTTTTGCAAAAAATAGGTTAAGGGTCTCATTAGGTTCGCCCGTAATATTGTTGTGATGAGCATTAAGGCGCATTCGCTTGGGTGGATGATAGGATAGAAGATTCATATGATGGGATTTACTTGAACATCGTAAATTTAAAAATATTTCAGCGTATAAAGGAAGGGTTAAAATGTTTAATGGAAAAATAAGCTGTATGATACTAACATTGGTATTCATGGTTAGTTTCACTTTTTTGCCAGGCTTAAAGGCCGAGGCTGCAGATCCTGTGCATACTGTAATCTCTGGCGAAACGGTAAAATCGATTGCCAAGACATATGATATATCGGCTGAGCAATTAATGAAAACGAATGGTTTACCGGATGATAAGTTATTTGCGGGCCAAAAGTTAACAATCATTCAAACGGCGTATACTCCTTCCAACTATCAATGGTCGGAGAGAGGAAAAAAAATTGCAAACTATGCGAAATCTTTTATAGGGTTTAAAAAGACAGCAGGAGAGGAGACGCCTGAAAAAGGGTTTGATTCGAGCGGATTGATTCATTGGGTGCTTTCCCAGCAAAATGTGCCGGTCGACCGTTTGACGGTAGATGGTTTTTATAAGCAAGGGATGGATACAGCCACTCCGAAAACTGGGGATATTATATTCTTTCTGGAAAAAGACAGTTTAAAAGTCGTGACTGCGGGTATTTATGTCGGCGAAAACCAATTTGTCAATTCTGGATATGGTGCAGAAACGGTTCAGGTGAGGTCCACTAAAGAAGATTACTTTGCAAAATACCAAGTGGCGTACAAAACATACACGCCTAAAGGAGAGCATATCGTCCAAACGGGAGAAACGCTTAAAAGCATATCGGAGAATTACAGCATTTCCATGAGTACGATCAAAAGTCGTAACGCGTTAAGTACGGATGAGTTGATGCAAGGGCAGTATCTTCAACTATACAGCAACCCGTTATATCCGTTTTATGTAAACCAGGAGGCTGCATATGATAAAGCATATGATGTCATCAAGTATGCATATACTTTACGCGGATTCACCTATGTTTTCGGGGGAGAAGATCCGATGATCGGAATGGATTGCAGCGGATTCATTTATTGGGTCATGAAGGAGCAGGGCCTTTCAGTAAAACGAGATTCCGCAGCGGATTACTTCTCATTGGTGCCCAAAATCGAAAATCCAAAGGCAGGTGATTTAGTATTTTTTAGCGACACAGGAACAAGGCTAGGTGTGACCCATGTAGGCATATATTTAGGTGATGGCCGTTTTCTCAATACAACGGAAAACACCGGCGTTCATATCTCCAATCTTTCGTCAGGTTATTTTGCCGAGAAATTCGAAAGCTTCGGTCAAGCTGAAAGCCTCATCGATTAAGAAGATCATACAATCTCTTTATATGCTAGAGTCGCTTTTTCAATGGCAGTAACGAACTTTTTAAAAAGATTACATGGATTAACCCTGTTCTTACTAGTAAAGTCATCACCTTTGAAAAAGCTTTTTCTAAGCTTCGTGGAAAGTTCCAATTGCACGCCTGCACCCGTCTTGGATGAGTTGGTGATATTGTTTCCTTTCATGCCTGAAAGGAGCTGCGGTGCATGATCAGTTTGAAATCCAGCTTTGTTGAGGCATTGCTGAATAAGGTTCTTATAGGGTTCGTTCCTTCCGCCAATGTAAACCAGTGCATTATGTACGTCGTAGTGGCCATGGATCGAAAGGGTGGTCTGAGCGTTCGCTGCCATTGAAACGCCGCCCGGTTCATTGAACAAGCAGGATGTTATATGGAGGACCTGGTTCCCCCTTGGTTTAAGACCTTCGAATAGATAGGTGCTTGCATAAAGTCTCTCTCCAAGTGCGGCTGCAATCTCGCTAGTTCCCGGTTCGATGTTCCCGCCGTGTATGGCTAGAATTGCGATATCAGGATTCCTGTGATGAACGATGATGCGGTAATCGAGTTCTTCTTGTTCATTTTGCTGCAGTTCAATAAAATCGGTATAGCTATTTTCATTCATGGTTATCCTCCGTATCTTGTAGGTATTTAATCTTCTATATCCGTTGACGGCAAAATAAAAAAAGCGGGGATGCCCCAGCTTTTTTTATTCTTCGACAGTCGTATACTGTTCTATTTTCTTTTGCTCTTCGGGTGTTAAAGTTTCTGTCTGTTTAAAGATATTCATGGTCACAAGCAGGGCTGCTATTAGAAAAACGGGTATAACCCAGCTTGTTATTTTTTTTACGATATTCATATTCTAAGTCCCCTTATACTTCGCTAAAATTCATATGATATTTAGAAAAGGAGGGGCTGGATTGCCCTATTATTGCCGGGCTTTCCAGCTTCCATTTCTTCTTTTATCCCCAGCTCCGGATACTTGTCCATTTTTCTCGTTTTTAACGAGTACTTGAACCCCGCCGTAATACATGGGGGAAATCTTCTGGATGACTTCATATCCTGAATCTTCCAAGTCCGATATTATTTCATTCGAAAGCCTGGATTCCGTATAAATCTTCTTTCCATCATAGACGAACCGATTACGGTCGATGATATCCTGAAATGAGCCTTCATTCTCTGTATAAGAATAAAGGACCTGCATCAATACTTGAGGAATCCTATCGCCGCCTGGTGAGCCAATCCCGATCGATTCCTGCCCTGGTTTCTTGAGAATGGTAGGAGCGGTGAACGTTCTTGACCGTTTATATGCCTCTTGGGCGTTCAAGCCGGACCGGAAATTTTTCAATTGATCGTTAAGGAAAAATCCATTCGTATAATCACCAGATCCGAAAAAGTTACTGAGCGTATTTGTTGCGGAAACGACAGTGCCATACTTGTCCATGATCACAAAGTGTGTCGTACTTTCATGTTCTTCGGAACCATTCGATTCTTTATCTTCCCATTTTTCACTTTTGATCTTATTTTTAAGATTGTCCAAGTGAATGGGGGAGAGCAATTTTTCCGCCTTAGAGTGACTTATTCCATCTCCAATATTGGCGGACCGATCTTGATAAGCGGTATTTGTAATGCCCCCCAAGACCTTCATATAAGCTGATTTGCTTGAAGAATCACCGAGGTTCATTTCCTCGGCGAGCTTTAACATTTCAAGAACGGTAATCCCGGAAAAGGGCGGAGGGGCGGTAAAAGCATCATAACCGGCAAATGTTCCTTGGACCGGCTTACGTTCTTTCACCTCATAGCGCTTTAAATCCATCAAGTCGATATCTGTTTCCCTTTTAATATCCCGTGCAATTTCCCCTTTATAAAAACCATCAGGACCTTCCTTTTGAATCTGCTTCAATGTTTCAGCAAGTCTTTCTTGGACAAGGGTTTTGCCTGGTTCAATGGCATCGCCATCAGGATAAAACAAGGATGTCCCATCGGAAGATATCCTTGGCTGAGCTGCGGCTAAGCGCGATGATAAATTCTCATCCACTTCAAACCCGCCTTCAGCCAAGTCGATCGCCGGCTGAAGAAGATCAGCCATTGGTACGCTCCCATACTTATCACTTATAACCTGCATGCCGGCCACTAAGCCAGGAATCCCTATATTGTGTCTTGAACTTGGGTCTTCCGGAGAGGATTCACGATAATCGATAAAATTGGGTTCGCCGGATTCCGGTGCAATCAGCATACCTCCGCCGCCACCCACGCCAGATCCATAAGGTTCAACTACACCTAATACATAGGATACCGCAATGGCGGCATCCGCCGCGGTTCCACCATTTTTTAATATATCCATCCCGACATCTATTGCGATTGGGTTTGAAGAACTGACCCCATATGATTGTTCCGTTTTACTCTCTATCGGATCATTCGTGTCAGAAATGGGGGGTGTCTTCGAACATCCAGCAATATATATGAGCATGCTAATGGAAATGAGCACTTTTCTCGTCATACGGTTAATCATCGATTATTCCCCCTTCTCGTTGAGCTTCCAAGTTGTTTCTCTTTTCACATAGTAGTATCCAATCGATCCTTACTGAATGGGCTGTATGTCCTGTTGTATAGCTTGTACTGCCTTTTTCTCTTGTGCAGCTTTCTTTTCCTTTGCTTCTTTCGCTGCTTTTGCTTCTTTTTCTTCTTGCTCACGTTGTGCCTTATGATCGATTACCTTCTTGTGATCCATGGTAATCTCGATGTGATCCTCTTTTTTCGACCATTGGGCTTTTTCACTTGTTTCCTTCGTCAACTGACGGTAAACACGTGATTTGTCGATTGAAGAGGTAGCTGGCCTTGGTGTTGCTTCTTCAATTTGCAGTGGAACGACATCGACCGTAGCTTTTCCGTCTTCCGCTAAATGGTATTGAACCATTGCTGAATCCTTCGTGCGTGTCCAGCCTTGATCGAATATGAAGTTTCCTAAGCTATAGAAAATGACTCCATCTTTATACACATCAAACGATTGAAGCACATGGGGGTGATGGCCGATGATGATATCAGCTCCCGCATCGATTATTGCTTTAGCCAAGTCTTTTTGACGAGCGGTTGTAGATGTTGAATACTCTATTCCCCAGTGAACATTCACCACAACCAAGTCTGCGTTGCCTTGCTTGGCATCCTTTGCTTTTTCAATCATTTCAAATAATAAATCAGGGTTGGTGTTCAATATCCCGGCTTTATTACTTTTTGGCACGGCATCCTTACCGTAAACATCTGTAAAGCCAAGTGTTGCGACACGGACGCCATTAACATCCGCATAGTCGATGCTATTTTTAGCTTCGGCAGTGTTCGATCCAACACCGACATAGTGCATATCCGCACTTTTGAATTCATCAATCGTATCAAGAAGTCCTTGTTCTTCATAGTCCATCATATGGTTATTGGCCAAATTCATTACTGAGAAGCCAGCATCTTTAACTGCTTCCACACTGCTAGCATTGGAGTTTAACCTGATGGCCGTGTCTGCTTCCTTGTAGTTGGATGCCTCTTCTTTTAAAACGGGATGTTCATAATTCCCACTGACATAGTCTGAAGCGGCAAAATAGGGTTTCATATAACGGAAGAGGTAATCATACCCGTGCTTTTCCGTCACTTCTTCAACATTACGTCCCATCATCACATCACCGACCATTGTCATCGTCAATGGTTGATCAGTTTTTGAAGCAGGTGTTTTCACTTCTTCAGCCCGTCCCATCCAAGTGGTAATGACTAAAGCGATTAGTAATATAGGTAGTATGATTCCAGTGTATTTAAGATTCTGTTTCTTCGTACGTTTAATAAAGATAAGTGTTTTTTCTTTTGCATTTAAAGTCCGTTTCATTTTTTGCACCTCAGAATAGGTAGTACACGTTCATTAAACCGAAAGTTAAGCCGGATAATAAAAGCGTGCTGCCAAGTGTCAATGGCATTCCTTGTCTTTGAATGGTATTCGCTATCAATCCGGGTACGATTATACCGATTCCCCGAAACTCGAATATTTCAAATGGCATGACGGGGTAGACCATGTCCAATAGGAGTTTCAGGCAAATCCCGGTCACCATCATGGCTGCGAATTTTCTTCTTCCATATAAAATCACCCATCTTGAAAGGCCGTGAGTGACGATTAAATAAGTTACGACACTAATGACCAAGATGACCAGCATGATTTCCCATTGATCAAATACTAATGCCAAATAACCTGGCACAATAAGTCCTGCGGGTACGACACCCGTCTTTTCTGAAAATATAAGGCTAAGCGTTACTCCCAGTACTAGGGCTACATATAAATCCGATCCAAACATTAAGGTTCCTCCTACTTAACTTGCTTTTTGCTTTGTTTTAGATTTCATGAATGCTTCAATTAATGGTTCCGCTGCACCGTGAATATTCCCGACACCGTAGACGATGCGATTTTTCATCAAGGGGCGGAGGCGGGCCACGATTTCTTCAGTTGACCAGTTTTCTAAATCCCAATATTCTTTTGTATCCAATTGACCTTGCTCGAATACCTTCGTGATTGGTGATGTGGTTTCACCAATGGCAATGACGATTTCAGATTTTATGTACGGCAATACATCTCTTGCGAACTGCTCGGTACGGTCCACACGGTCAGCCCGGCAATTCATGATGACGATAGGAGGTTCTGAGCTGTATCCGAACGTTTTGACACGATCCCAGATGTTCAGCGTCGATGCCGCGTCGTTTGCTGCAAAGCCATTTACAAAGAAAGTTGGCTGGATTGGATCTCCAAACCGGGTAATCCGCATGGCCCCTGGATCGGGATGCGCATTCAACATTCCGCGAAAAGCTGTTTTTTCATCAATGCCCAAAGCTTCCGCAACGGCCAAGGCCAGTGATGCATTATCAGGAAATACCATATAGTCGAATTCGCGTAGAAAATCTTCCGAAATTCTCGAATTGTCTGCAACGATCACTTTGGTGTTGCGTTCTTTGGCAATTTTTTTGAAAAAGTCCAAATATTCACTTTCGATGGTTATTAAGTGACCATTATAGGGTATGGTAGCAGTGAATGCTTCTGCAACCTCATCCATTGTAGGCCCCATGACATCCATATGGTCTTCCAATACATTCACGATGACCCCGATGTTTGCTTGGATCATTTTATTTTGGAAGATTAATTGATAGTCAGGCTGTACGGCCATACATTCACAAACCAGTGCTTCCGTGCCCAAATCGGCAACTTCTTTGACTACACGCCGCTGTTCTCCTATGTTAGGTCCTTCCGGGCGGCGTACAATCGGTTTTTCCTTATCGGTAAACCAATAGATCATTCTTGCTGATGTTCCGGTTGTTTTACCTACTGTTTTGTACTTAGCTTCCTGGATCACACCTGTAATTAGACGCGTTACAGTCGATTTCCCTCGAATCCCATTCACATTCACACGTACCGGGATGGAGTCGAGACGCTTCTGATGGCGTTTTTGTTCAAAAATGCCATAACCAAGCAAAAAGATCGCACAAATAAATATTGGTGCCATTTTTTTAACCTCTCTTTTTTTCAAATATTTGAATTACTGAATACACACTACATGATTTTAAACTTAATAGGCAAGAGTCAATTATTCTATCGTAATATAGTTATTATCAGCTTTTTCAAATAAATGTATATTGGAGTGTAATAGTATCTAATGGAATAAATTGTTTTATGAGTACAAAGGTATGGCTGGGAATCGAGGGAATCCCAGGTTTATTTACACTAAATTATGGAAAGTTTAATAAAGCCCCATTTTGGACAGAATCAAAGTCGTTTCATGAGCATTTGAACCTGATTCTTATTGGCTGTATTTGAATAATAATTTGTTTTTAAAAGTGACGTTTATTACAGTTTAATAATTGTTTATACCCATTATTCGACATAAATGTAACAATATTTATGCATTTGTCATTCAATATAAGAGTTTGTATCTAATGACTCAATTAGTTGAACTCTTTTGAATTTGGACAAAGATGAGTAAAAGAACACATCTCTTTTTTTTAGTATTTTCCTCGGGAATACCCATGGGTCTATAATTGCTCTTTTACCTGAAACATGAAATAAACTAAAGTTAATCCATTTTTTTTAAAAATACCTAGTTTCTTCTATAGATATAGTGTTTATAGAAGAATGCAAAATAAAAAAAGCTCAGAAGCATATCTGAGCTTTCGGTTTATATATTGTTAATGAATGGAATGGTCACGAATCTCCGTATATCATGGAGATTTAACGTTTGTGGGTCTTGAGCTACAGCATTGGCAGCTTATTATGGAAGGAATCTGGTTAACTGGATTTCTTTCTGTCAGAAATCTCAAGGTTGGACTCCTTTTTACCGCCATCAATCACATAAAATCTAGGAGCTAATCTCCTTCTTTTTCTTTGATTGTCAGGATTCATCTTCATATAATTTTCGTATTCTTTGCGAAAGAATTCTTCGGTTTCCCGTTCCAGTGCTTTTCTTTCGTTAAAATCAGTTATGAATTTGAAAAAACGTTTCATATGAATTCCTCCTTATGGGGTTAAAAGGTCTTAGTTTAATAGTAACATAACATTAGTGAAATTTAACCTTTTTTTACAGATTTGGAGTGGAAATCGTGTTTTTGTGTGAATAAAGTTGTGAACGATTTGATTCGAGAGAAAGCATGCAATGGATCCTTACTGAGTATAAGTGCCCGTGCATGGTGTTGAAAGGAAATGTCGAGATTTTTAGTAGCGGTTATTGGAAGTGATGGTTATTTAAGTTAAAATATTCCTTAAATCAATTATACACTAAATATTCTGAAAATAAAGGAAAATATTCACTTCCAGCCGCTTTTGATAGATTTGCTTTTTAATGGTTTATTATTGTGTATAGTTATTTATTCCCCGAATATACGAAAATGAAACAACCCATATAATGGGAGGGAAAAGCAATTTCCCGCATGCATGTGACGGGAAATTGCTAGTGTCATAATTGGAACTTCTTAACCTGTTCAGTCAGCAGTTCTGCCGAAGATGCAAGTTCACTGGCATGATTCGTGATTTCATCCATTGAAGAGCTGGATTGCTGAGCAGAGGCGGAGACTTGTTCGATTCCAGCCGCGGACTCTTCAGAAACGGCTGCGATATCTTCGATAGCCTGATTGATCCTTTGGCTATTTGTGGAGATATAGTTCAATTCGTCTGTAATATGCTGTATTTTCATTTCCATATTCCCGACAGAGTGATTGATTGTTTCAAAGGATTGGCCTGTGAGCGTGATCTGTTTCGTGCCTTCATCCACTTGTGTATAACCCTCTTCCAGGGAGTGGACGACTGTTTTTGAATCCGTTTGAATGGCGGAGACAATATTGGTGATATCCCCAACGGAGTGTGCGACCTCTTCAGCGAGTTTCCGCACTTCATTGGCGACGACGGCAAAGCCCTTGCCATGTTCACCAGCACGAGCGGCTTCTATGGCTGCATTCAGCGCCAATAGATTGGTTTGATTGGATATATCCTTGATGACCTGCACAAGCTGCGAAATTTGCTGCGATTGAGAATCAAGCCCTTTCACTTGCTCTACGGCATTTTTTACAATCCCATCAATACATTGCATTTGTTGGACCGAACTGCGCATTAAAGTGGTGCCCTCCTTGGTCAAGGAAAGGATTTCGGTTGAACTTTCTAGGCGGGCCAACTCGATCCTGCCGGTGAAATCATCCATCATGCGAACCATTTCAGCTGCCCGGTTGGCTTGTGACTCCGAACCTTCCGAAAGTTCATACATCGTAGTCGCTATTTGTTTGCTGCCCTGCTGCACTTCATTTGCTGCTTGAGTCAGATCCTCACTTTGGTTGGAAACGGATTCGACACAACGAGCATTTTTTCAATCGTATCACGAAGGTTTTTCTGCATTTGGTTGGCAGATACCGTTAATTCGCCCATTTCATCATATGACTTTTGCTCCAGAGGCTCATGATTCAGCTCTCCGTCAGCCACCAATTTCATCCTGTCCCTGATTTTGAGAAGGGGGGTGGTAATGAGATTGGCAGTCACAAGCGCCAGCAGAAGGCCGATAAGGACTGCCGCAATGGATATGATGATACTTGTCGTCTTAACCGATTTCCCGCTTGCGATGACGGTTTCGCCTGAAGCGACAATCAATTCCTCGCGTTCCGAAGCAAGCTCCTTGAAACCCTCCATTACTTCATTGCTGTTTGGCGCCACTTCATTTTTGAGTATCTCTTTCGCGCGTTCTTCATTTCCCTTTTCATATTGTGGAAATACCCGGTCTACAATCATCGTCCTCCAATCCACGCTTTTCTCGATCAATTCCTTCACAATATCAGAATCGCTTAAAGCGAGGAGGTCCTCCTGGATGACCTTGCTGTCTTCGGTATATTGTAAGAACCTTTCTTTATAAATCTCGTCACCATATAGAATATAGGCTCGGGCGAATGCAGTTCTTTGTGCTAGATTATATAGCAACTTTTCATCTTGGATAAGAAGCGGAAGTTCCTTTTCGATGATATCCTGGGAATATACCAGTGACTTGTTGCTGCTGTAAATGTTGAATGCTCCTAAGATGACACATAAAGATATGATGAGTGAAAATGCCGCCAATACCTTTCCTTTAATGCTTTTCAAATTAATGGACCCCTTTATCGATATTTTATTCACACTATTTTATCGGACGGATAATGGGTTATTTAAGCAGATGAGAATATAACCAAGTTTTCCGTTAGGTGTGATTTTCCATAATCCAAACATCTTGATTTCTTCTCGTTTTCAAGTTACTATTGACTTGGAAAAATATAATATTCCGCGTTATGGCGGAAGAGGTTCTAGCTACCCTCTCAAAAAAACTAAGGAGAAACAGTGCTCTATTCTTAGGGTGCTGTTTTTTTCCGTAAAAAGGAGTTTTATAGAAATGAAGAAGAAAGAAAAGGCAGTGGTAGTGTTTAGCGGAGGTCAGGACAGTACGACGTGCCTGTTCTGGGCATTGGAGAGATTTGAGGAAGTGGAAGCGGTGACGTTCGATTATAATCAGCGGCATAGCTTGGAAATCGAATGCGCTCAAAACATTGCCAAGGAATTGGGCGTGAACCATCATATCCTTGACATGTCGCTGCTGAACCAGCTGGCACCGAATGCACTGACAAGAAGTGATATTGCAGTGGCGGACGGAGAAGAAGGGGAATTGCCGTCGACGTTCGTACCAGGGAGGAATTTGCTGTTCCTTTCGTTTGCCGGAGTGCTGGCGAGTCAGATTGGCGCTAAACATATTGTCACCGGTGTCTGTGAAACGGATTTCAGCGGATATCCTGACTGCCGCGATGTATTCATTAAATCGTTGAATGTGACCTTGAACTTGTCGATGGACCAGTCATTCGTAATTGATACGCCGCTAATGTGGCTTAATAAAGAGGAAACATGGGAGCTTGCGGATCAGCTTGGCGCATTCGACTTTGTCCGCGAAAAGACCCTGACTTGCTATAACGGAATCATCTCCGACGGCTGTGGAGATTGTCCGGCATGTAATCTGCGGAAAAAAGGACTGGATGACTATGTAAGCAGACGGAAGGTGCTTTCATGATGTACGGTTTTACTATAGTGGATAAACTCCAAAAAATAGATGAAGATATTCAGCGCAGCCAATTGAAGTATACAAACAAGAGGGTTCTCGTGAGTAAGGAATTCACCTTTGACGCGGCGCACCATCTGCATGACTATGAAGGAAAATGCAAGAACCTGCACGGCCACACATATAAGGTCATTTTCGGATTGAGCGGGTATACGGATTCACGCGGTTTGATGATAGATTTCGGTGACATCAAGGATATATGGAAAAATGAAATTGAAATCCACCTGGATCATCGTTATTTGAATGAAACCCTGCCGCTCATGAATACAACAGCTGAAAATATGGTTGTCTGGATTTATGAAAAAATGGCCGAAGCCCTTTCATTAAAAGAATATGAGGGTGCTAGAGTCGAATTTGTTCGACTATACGAAACGCCGACAAGCTATGCCGAAGCCAGACGGGAGTGGATGGAAAGTGAGTAAACTCCCGGTTATGGAAATCTTCGGACCGACCATCCAAGGTGAGGGAATGGTCATTGGTCAAAAAACCATGTTCGTTCGGACGGCCGGCTGCGATTATTCATGTGCCTGGTGTGATTCCGCATTTACTTGGGATGGCACCGGTAAGGAAGATACCGTCCAAATGACTGCTGAAGAAATATGGGATGAGCTGAAGCGAATTGGGGGTTCCGGTTTTTCCTTCGTGACGATATCAGGCGGAAACCCGGCTCTGCTGAAGAACTTAAACGGCTTGATAGCGATCTTACATGAAAATAAAATGAAGATAGGTGTCGAAACACAAGGGAGCCGATGGCAGGATTGGTTTCTCGATATTGATGAACTGACGATTTCACCTAAGCCGCCGAGCTCTAGAATGAACACGGACTTTACGGTGCTCGACCAAATCATCTCGAACCTTGCCAATCGAAATCCTGAAAACCATGTTTCATTGAAAATTGTCGTCTTTAACGAGGAAGATTATCAATATGCCAAACATGTACATGGGCGTTACCCGGATATTCCTTTTTATTTGCAGGTCGGCAATGACGATAGCAGGACGGCTGATGATCGTCAATTGATCAGCGGTCTTTTGAAGAAGTACGAAGAGTTAATAGATAAAGTGATAGCAGATGATGAATTGAATGATGTGAAAGTGCTGCCCCAGCTGCATACCTATATATGGGGAAACAAGCGGGGTGTATAAAGAAACGTGACAAAAGGCAGTGTGATGGCGTATTCACACTGCCTTTTAAGTTTATTACAGCCTTTGAATGTGTGTAGCTTTGAAGGAAGATGTGTATTTAAGGCCATACCCAAATAAGCGATCCATTCCAATATGCGCAGTCCAAATTAAACCAATCATCAACAATGCATCCGACTTTAGAAAAATGGCAAGCAATAACATGAAGATGGACAGGGTATAAGTGTGAAATAGGTTATAAACCTTTGCTCCAATTCGATCATTGACCAGATAGGCCAGCATGGAAACATCAGGAGACAAAATCAATAACAGGAAAATCCACCAGCTGAATTCATAGAATGAATAGATGTAAATCACCGCTAAAAGAACCATGGGTCCTTCAATATGTAGGAATTTCTTTACCATTTTAACCCTCCCAAAAAAGTTTGTTTGACCAATGGTCAATAATGTTCGAAAAAATTATATGATGTTTCTGATGATATTTTTTACATGAAAATAAGCTAAGCCTTTTACATCTTCATAAGATAGTTCAGAATTAATATAAAAAGTGATGAATCCGTGAAGAGAAAGAAAAATCGACCATATGGATGCAGGATTCAATTTGTTGTCCGTTAGGTCCGTCAGGGACTGGATTAGCTTTTCGTATGTTTTATTAGAATCGAATTGAAGTAACTGCTGAATTTCTTTTTCCTTCGATAAAAACATGATGGAATAATGATTCTGTTGGGTTAAACCGAACTCCAAGAAGCACAATAAAATCTTTTCCATTTTTACAGAAGGGTCATTTTCCGACATGATGATATCATCGATTAAAGTATTTAAAACGGAAAAATCCGTTTTCACCAAACTATAAAATATTTCTGCTTTATTTTTAAAATGATAATAAATGGCTCCATGGCTGCAATCCAATGATTTAGCCAATTGCCTCATTGAGACATTCGAATACCCTAACGTTGCAAAAAGGTTTCTGGCTTCATTCAAGACCATGTCCCTGGACAATTCTTTACCTGCCGATTTCCTTGGCGACATCTTGTCACCCTCCTTATTTATTGACCACTGGTTAATAAGGAGGATATCTCATTGATTTGCAAATGTCAATTATTAGATTATATTATAAAGTACTGTTTTTTTAGGGAGACTTTTCCATTTAATGAACTGGAATTTCACCTATGTTGCAAAGGAGAGGATGCAGAATATTGCCTATGGAATATTCCCGGCAACCAGGTGTTTTCTAACCCATAGCAACTCAATGATATTTGAATTTACAGCTATTTTTAAAGGTGAAATCAGAGTAACAGAAAAAAGGAACCAACTATATATGCACTTGATGTATTTTAGTACCATTAATACCCTAATATGGTATCATGAGGGTATTGATAGAGCGTTGGAGGGGATGAATAAATGAAAAAGAAATTCGGTATTTTGGGATCAATTATCATAGTCTTGACCGGCCTTTTTTTATTCACTAAACCGTATAAAGATAAAACAAAACCTGTAGAAGAAATTTTTAAAGTGAATCAACCAGATCAGGTAATAATAAATGAAATGATAACGATAGAAGGAATTGATGAGGTCGATCCAGGTGATATCGATTTGAATGATGAAGAAGAAATAATAAAATTGGCAAAAAAGCAATATGAACAAAATGAAAAGGGGGAAATAATTTTTACAGAAAAAAATCAGTGAGATCACCTACCTGTAATGAGTAAACGAATGGGGGAGGCGGCAGTTATTGATAGTTTTGGATAGTATCTATGGGAAACACATTGTAGAGGGGGTTCTGGAAGAGCTGATTCTAAGCAAACCCGTCCAAAGGTTGAAGGGGATACATCAAGGCGGGGCAAGTTATTTAGTTAATGAGAAGTGGGATGTTACACGATTTGACCATTCACTTGGTGTGATGCTTTTAATTAAAGCGCTTGGAGGTTCATTGGAGGAACAAATCGCGGGCTTGCTGCATGACGTATCCCACACTGCATTCTCACATGTTATTGATTTCGTTCTGGATTGTAAGGATGAAGATTATCATGAAAAGATATATGATCATGTCATTATGGAATCCGAAATCCCATTTATACTGAAGAAGTATGGATATGATTGTGAAGTCATTGTTCAATCAAAATGGGAATTGCTTGAACAGCCAGCACCTGAGTTATGCGCCGATCGGGTAGATTATACTCTCCGGGATATGTATCAATATGGACATATCACACTGGAATCCGTTCAAGACTTTTTAGACCATGTCATCATAATAAATGGAAGGATGTATCTGGATAATATTGAATCGGCGGAATGGTTTGTGAAAACGTATTACAGCGAAGTTATTGATTTTTTCATGAACCCACTTAATATATATGGCTATGATGTATTGGCAAAGACCTTAAAATTGGCTTTGGCTAAAAACCTGATCAGCCTTGATGACTTACTCGGTACAGATGAAGAAGTCATGTCCTTGTTAAGCTCCACTGAAGACCATGAAGTGCAAAATCTGTTAAAACGGATCCATGGTAACGTAAAGGTGAAAGAAGATCAATTGGAATACGATTTACATCGGAAAAATAAAGTGCGCCTCATTGATCCTTTCGTTATTCAAGGAACCCAATTATTAAGAGCATCCAGTTTATCAGAAAAAGTCAAGAAAATGGGAATTGAAGCCTATAAAAAAGCTTCGAAGGGCATATATCTAAAAGTGATTTCCGATTGAATTTCATGTCAAACCATACGGAAAGTAAAAAACTCAAGGGTGATATGCATCCTTGAGTTTGATTAACAAATGCAGAATTAGGAAAGAAGGTAAGACTTATTAAAGGGACACAACATGCTTAAAAATCTTAAGTACCACCATTGTGCTGGGAGTTAGGCACGCCCAACTGCATTTTTAGTGATCTTTCTACATCTGAACCAGCAGCCTTTAAGAATTAAAATATTATTGATGCTCTCAAAGTATTAACCCCATTTTCTAAATAACCCTTTAAACATGTTAATGTATAAACCCAACCTTCTTTTTGTCCTATCATTTTATTTATCAATTCGGGGTCGTCCTCTTTCAAACCTGATTCATTCACTTCAATAATTGTACTCATTTTATCCAACTCTTTTAGTGTAATTGTAACAATCGTTTCTTGATCATTTCCTCCCCATGAGAACACGATTTTCCTATTTTCCTCGACTTCCAATACATTAATAACCACTTCAGCATCGTATTCGTTATATCTCAATGTAAGCGTCCTGCCTTGTTCCCATCTTTCAGAACTCGAGGAGAACCAGAAATTCCCGATTCTTTCTGGGTCCGCTATGGCTTCAAACACTTCATTGGTTGGTTTGTCTATTTTAAATTTCGTGATTATTTGCGTATCCATCACTATCAACTCTCTTTCTTTGTGTCTTTATAGTTTTCCACTACCACTTAATTATCCCGATCTACTGATATTGGCGGCAGGGTCCGTCCAGTTTCAAGCAAGCTCTTCAGGTTACTCAGAATCGCTGGCCATCCATTATTCAAGCCCTTAAAGGTATTATCATCATATACGAAATCCGTCTCCAAAAGCTCCTCATGCCTAAGCGTTAACTTCACAGTCGAATCATCCATAGGCTGCAGTATAAAAGTGACACAAGTAGGCTGCTCGCGAGGTGTTTCATCTCCTGCCATGTTCCATGTAAAAGAGAGCAGGTGCAGCGGCTCACACTTGAGTACTTTACCATGATCAGTAATACGCCCATCTTCCAGCAAATATTTAACGCTTGAGCCTTCTTGCCAGTCAGACTGGACTTGGCATCCAAAATGGTACATCTTCGTGACTTCACCGCTCGTCAGGGCTTCCCAAAGCTTTTCAGGTGTGGTCGCGATATAAATAACATGAACAAACGATGGTTTTTTCATTATCTTCTTCCTCCTCGCGTTTATACCTCATATCAAGATCGTAAAATTATTCTATCAATCATTGTCGGCTTTTCATATACAGTCGGTCAAGCAGTTTTCTGCGATAAAAATCGACAATATGGAAACTTCTTGATTTCCAATCGCTTTCAAGCTACGATAAATAAGGAAAATGATAATCCGCTCGGGCGGAAGAGGTTCTAGCTACCCTCTCAAAAAAACTAAGGAGAACAGTGCTCTTTCTTAGGGCGCTGTTTTTTCTGTATAAGGAGAATTAAGAAATGTTAAGAATTTTATTGTATTTAGTATCCATCATCACGGCGAATGTGGTTACAGCAGCATTTGAGCCATTGCATTTTGGCATGTTCATCATTCCGATGGGTACATTGCTCATTGGGGGAACCTTCATCTTTCGAGATCTGGTCCAGAATAAATTCGGCCGCGCGAAGACCTATATATGTATCGTCACTGCACTTATTTTATCTGCGTGTGTATCATTCTTATTAGGCGATACGTTATTGATCGTATTTGCTTCCGCAATATCGTTCGTGGTCGCAGAAACAGCGGATACGGAAATTTATACCCGTTTAAAACTCCCGATGAGTTGGAGGGTGTTTTACAGCGGAATCGTTGGAGGATTTTTCGATTCGGTGATATTTGTCGTAATTGGCCTAAGTCCATTAGGTGCCAATATATTGCCATGGGAAGCAGTACCCGCTGCGGTCATCGGCCAAATCATCGTTAAAACGATCATTCAGTCCATTGGTGCCGTACTGTTGGGACGAATCAACGTAGAATTGGAGAAACGTGTAATCTCCAGTTAAAGCTAGGAGGGATGCATTCGATGGATGGAACCAAAAAAGAAGAAGATAAATGCTATTGCCTCGAGGCCTTTCGTGAAAAATATGGCCCGCATGTTCAAGGGCAATGTATGAAGCTCTCCTGCGCCAATTATCGCAAGCATAAAGGACTAGACAAAAAAGGACCTAATTAGGTCCTTTTTTTGCGTGAACGGAGTAACTCGCGAGTAAACGGTGCGAAATCATGAATGCAGCACGAATTCACGAGTAAAAGTGCTGAATTCACGAGTATTTGCTCTAAACTCACGAGTAAACAGCCAAAACTCACGAGTAAACAGCCAAAACTCACGAGTAAAACTGCAAAACTCACGAGTAAACAGCCAACACTCACGAGTAAAACAGCAAAACTCACGAGTAAACGGTGCGAAACCATGTATGCAGTATGAATTCACGAGTAAAAGTGCTGAATTCACGAGTAAAACTGCAAAACTCACGAGTAAACAGCCAAAACTCACGAGTAAAACAGCAAAACTCACGAGTAAACGGTGCGAAATCATGAATGCAGCACGAATTCACGAGTAAAAGTGCTGAATTCACGAGTA
>NZ_JBHZPG010000051.1:0-25715 GCF_042788005.1 Peribacillus sp. YIM B13472 | reverse complement strand
GCTACATTGATGAAAGAAGCAAGTAATGTTCGCTATCTATCACACATCAAAGCCCTATTCAGCTTGGCTTATTAATTCATCATCGCCGTGACCATGTTCACGGGTACATGCCCTTTATTCCCGTTTGGGAGTAAGGGCATTTTTCATTTCAGAAAAGGCGGGTACCCGTTGAAGGGTCCCGCCATATTTCACTCAATATCACTATGTTTGGAATAAGTAAGCCCGTGGTTTATGGACTCGGTTACTGAATAGTCCAAGCATCATAAAGGCTGGCGAGGAAATCCACGATCAATTCAACGGTGGACTTCGATGTCATCGAGCAGGCGTTTTTCATTATTTAAAGAATCCATTTTGGAAGATCAAAATGGATTTTTTTTTGCAGGGATATTTAAACTTACATTTTATTCGGCGCTGAAATTCCCAATAAACTTAGCGCATCCTTTAATACAATCGAAACGGAAAAAGCGAATGAGAGCTTCATTTGTTTCCATTCATCTTCAACTAAGATTTTCGTATGTGCATAATACTTATTGAATGCACGCGATAAATGCAAGCTGAATTTCGCGATTTGAGATGGATCGGCTTGTTCAAATGATTTTTGGACAATGATCGGGTATTGCTCCAACAGCTGGATGACTGACCACGCATATTCTCCTAAAGCTTCAAAAGTGATGTCCTGCTCTTTAAATTCACCTTTTTCAAGCAATGAGGAAATTCGCGCAAATGTGTACTGTACATATGGACCCGTTTCTCCCTCAAAATTCATCATTTGCTCTAATGAAAAATCAATATCGTTCATGCGGTTATTTTTTAAATCATTAAAGATTACCGCTCCGACACCAACCTGTTTTGCAACTAGTTCTTTCTGTTCAAGCGCATGATTTTTTTCTTCAATATTGCGCTTCGCCGTTTCGATTGCCTCTGCCAATACATCCGCAAGCAGCACGACTTTCCCTTTACGTGTCGACATTTTCTTGCCGTCTTTTAACATCATGCCAAATGCTACGTGCTGCAAATCTTTTGACCAATCATATCCCATTTTTTCAATGACGTTAAAAAGTTGCTTAAAGTGCAGGGATTGTTCGTTTCCGACAACATAAAATGTTTTCTTCGCCCCGTACTGTTTTTTACGATACATGGCTGCAGCCAAATCACGTGTGGCATAAAGTGTCGCCCCATCAGTTTTCGTAATCAAACAAGGCGGCATATCTTCCAATTGCACGACATAGGCACCTTCGGATAGGGTAAGTAAGCCTTTTTCTTTTAGTTCCCCTACAACAGCATCCATTTTGTCATTGTAAAACGCTTCGCCGGCATAGGAATCAAAACGGATGCTCAATAAATCATAAATCGTCTCAAATTCTTTTAATGACGCATCCCTGAACCATTTCCACAATGCCAGTGCTTCCTCGTCCCCATCTTCAAGCGACTTGAAGCTTGCGCGTGCTTGTTCATTCAACGATTCATCCGTTTCAGCTCTTTCATGGAACTTCACATAGATTTTCAATAATTCCTGAATCGGCGAAGCTTCGATTGCCTCTTTATCGCCCCACAGCTTATACGCGACGATCAACTTGCCGAATTGCGTGCCCCAATCTCCTAAATGATTAATACGCACGGCATTGTAGCCATTTTTTTCGGCAATGTTAGCCAGTGCATTCCCTATGACCGTTGAGCGTAAGTGCCCCATGGAAAAAGGCTTGGCAATATTCGGGGATGAGTAATCGATCACGACATTTTCCTGTACAGGCTGCAGTGAACCATACTGATCCTTTTCCCTTAATATCGTTTGCAGCACGTTTTCCGTCACCATCTGTTGATTGACGAAGATATTCAGATAACCACCCACAACGTTCACTTCTTGGATCAACTCACTGTTTAATTGTTGAGCTATTTCAGACGCAATCACTTGAGGCGATTTTTTGAATTTTTTTGCAAGAGTAAAGCACGGAAAGGCGACATCACCTAACTCCACCAATTTAGGCTTTTCCATTAATTTTTCTATTTCACTTGCTGGCATTTCATTGTTCAAAGCATTTGAAATCAATTCTGCAATTGGTTTATTCATCGACATTTTCCCTCCTAAACAAAAAAGCCCCCGCCTCTAAATAAGAGACGAGAGCATGAATTCCCGTGGTACCACTCTAGTTGCCACAAATTGTGACCACTTTCCATTGTTAACGAGGTGACTCCCCGATGTTCCCTACTAAACGTTTCAAGAAATTTCTCCAAAGTGCGCTTCATTCATCCGTCCTGCATTAGGCTCCCACCATCCCTAACTCGCTTTCCATTTCGAAATGAACTACTCTCTTCATCACAGAATTTTCAATATTATAATTTAATCCATCGTACACAATTTAAAAAAGCGTGTCAACAGGATAAGAAACAAATCCTAACCAGCCGGTAACTTCATTTTATCCTTGATGGTCGAAAAATATTTCCTTACTGTCCCTATAGTGTCGCTTTGCTTATTAGACGCTTCCATTTTGGATTGACCATCGGCTAACAGCCCTAACACTCCCATTTCCCGGCCATTATTACTGGGAGACTCATCTATAAGTTCTGGGGAGTATATTCGCTTGCCGTCCATTATGCCGCGAATCGAGCAGGCTAACTCTTCACCCGGGCTATCCTTCAATAAATAACCACTTACATTAGCTTTTAATGCGAGTTGAAAATAACCAGTCCTTCGAAATGTCGTTAGTATGACCACTTTGCATTCAAATGACTTTAATGCTTCTGCTGCCTCAAGTCCGCTCATTAAAGGCATCTCCATATCCATGATACACACATCAGGCTGTAATTGGAGTACAAGGGCCATCGCTTCTTCTCCATTACTGGCTTGCCCGACAATTTCGATATCTTCTTCAAGATTGAGTAGAGAACTTATTGCCTCTAACAGCATTTGCTGATTCTCTGCAATGACAATTCGAATCATTTTAAGTTCTCTCCTTTATCTAGTTCCTTATATGAAGCAAAGACTCCCCAAAATCCAAGGATTAAAAAGGGAGTCTGGAATGATACATGAACGTTACAGTTCAGATTTCACTTGAGCGGAAACGCTTTTTTTCGTTAAATATTTAATGTCTTTGAAGCTAACAAAAGTCTTGGACTCCTCATCCCATAAACGGAAACGGATTGAGCGCAAGCTTGTCGCAAGAGTAATCGTTGGAACGTTCTCTAAAGGCTGCGTATTATTGTGCGCCATTTCCAATTTATAGTTTGGTACCCTTGGACTTAAATGGTGAACATGATGGTAACCGATATTACCAGTAAGGAACTGCATCAGTTTTGGAAGCTTATAAAAAGAACTTCCTTCCACTGCAGCCAATACATATTCCCACTCCTCATTTTCTTCAAAATAAGAGTCCTCGAATGTATGCTGGACGTAAAACAGCCAAATGCCCACTGAACCAGAAATCATGAAGATGGAACCTTGTACCAGAAGGAACGACTGCCAGCCTACTGCCAGGCAAAGCAATGCCACTAAAGCGACGATTATTACATTCGTCAAATACGTATTCATTTTTTCCTTTTTTCTAGCACCTTTACGGTTAAATCTGTTTTTAAGAAGGAACACATAAATTGGTCCCAAACCAAACATAACCAATGGATTGCGATAAAAACGATAGGCAAAACGAAGTTTAAGCGGTGCAGCCAAATACTCATCGACCGTAAGGGTCCAAATATCTCCTGTACCCCGCTTATCCAAATTACCGCTTGTCGCGTGATGCACAGAATGCTCATGCCCCCACTGATCATACGGGAATAAAGTCAAAACACCCATGATCGTACCAACTATTCTATTCGCACGGCGGTTTTTGAAAAATGAATGATGCGTACAATCATGGAAAATAATGAATATTCTTGTCAAGAAGCCTGCAGCAATCACGGCTGGAATTAAAGCTAACCAATAAGAAACGGAAAGACTTATATATGCTAGGTACCATAAAATAATGAACGGCCCCAATGTATTGACGATCTGCCATATACTTTGCTTTGTCGTTGATTGTTCAAAAGGAGCAATTTGTTTTTTCAAGTTTTTCGTATTTTGCAAGGTCATTATTCAATTGCACTTCCTTTTATTTGTCGTTATTTCATATTATATAGAAATCAACCTGAAATTATTAGTACCAGGTGTCATGACTAGAATATGACAAATGTCATGTACAAGTCATTTTCAGCGGCATGCGTAAAAAAGGCAAACCAAAAAAAACTGATTAACCTGTTCATATGTATAGGATTTCGTTATCTTGAAATAACAGGTAGCCTTACTTTAAGAACGGGACTTTCAATATCAGGCTTACAGTCCCCGCAGTAAGCAAAAATAATTCGACCTACCATAGAGTGTTGCTTCAACAGCAGAATCGTCATTCTTTCTAGATACCCTATATTCTTTTATATAGGGCCTTTCCACAATGTACCTCTATTTTATAGCGATTCTCCATAGTAAACTGGTAAAGTTAAATTTTACAAAGGGGAATAAAATAATTGTGAAAAAATTCTTTGGATGTTTTATTATATTAAGCCTTCTTTGTGCATGCCTCTTTCCAACCAATGGTAATTCATCAGGCAAAACCCAATACATAGGTTCTGTGAAAGTGGACAATACAAAAGTTTTTAGTTCTCCTAAATTAGGTACTACTCTATTGAAGACCTTAAAAAAGGGCGAGGAGTTTCCCGTCATTTCTTCTTCCGTTGGGGATTCCGCGGGGCCCATTATCCATAAAGTAAAGGCTGGAAACACATTATGGAAAGTAGCAAATCAATATGGTGTTTCACTAAGTGAGTTACAAAAAGAAAACAAATTAACTTCGACCGAAATAACTGTTGGCCAAAACCTGAAGATTCCCCAGAAATATAAGATCCATAAGGTTGTATCAGGTGATACATTGTGGAAGATTTCTACTAAATATAAGGTAACCACAAGTGATTTGATGAAATTAAACAACTTACATACGGTTACCCTTAAAGTTGGCCAAAAATTGAAGATTCCGGATTATTACTACCAGGTTCAATTGCTTGATGGTAAAAAGGGATGGATAAAGAAATCCCAGCTTCAAAATAAGGCGCAAATACCTATCGTCATGGGCTGGACGCATAATGGATCGAAAGAAAACTACACCCAACAAATTAAACAACCCAATTTAAATGTAGTTTCTCCCCGTTCCTATACGCTGAAGGATTCCGGTAATTTCGTTTCCGTTTCTGCGGATGCAAAATTCGTCCAAAACGCCCATAAACAAGGAAAACAAGTTTGGCAGCTTATCGGTAATCAATTTGACCCTGTTTTAACTGGTTCTGTACTGGGCAATATAAAAAAACGCCAGAAATTAGTTTCAGCTTTACGTGATTCACTTGTTAAAACTAAAAGTGATGGAATAAATGTAGATTTTGAAAACATCGATCCAAAAAATAAGAAGGACTTTGTACTTTTCATAGGCGAACTGAAAAAGGCACTAAAACCGCATGGAATTAAAGTATCTGTGGATGTCACCCGAGAAAATGAAGACCCTTTTTGGTCTAAAAGTCTGGATAGGAATGCACTTGGCCAAATAGCCGACTACATAATCATAATGGGTTATGACGAGCATTGGGGAGGAAGCCCAGTAGCCGGGTCCGTTTCCTCGTTACCTTGGATCAAAGAAGGAACTATGCTTTTAATGAAAGAAGTACCTGCCCATAAGATCATATTGGCTGTACCGTTTTATACGAGAGAATGGGTAACCGATTTATCGACCAAAAAAGTGAAAAGTCATGACCGTACCATGGCTGAGGTCAACAAAATCATTTCATCTCATAAACTTAAAAAGGTATGGGATAAAAAGACTCAACAAAATTACGTGGAGTATACTTCCAACGGGGAAAAGCATCAAATATGGATAGAAGATAAAAAATCGATGAAGCTCCGTATTGACCTGGTAAAACAAAATCATCTAGGCGGTGTATCTGCTTGGTACCTTGGATCGGAAACCCCTGACATTTGGAATGTATATCATTTTAATCAATAGGTTAATAGAAAAGCCATAAAGAAAAAAGGCCTCACATTGTGTGCGGCCTTTTTTGCATGACATCATTTTCAGTCGGTCTTGTCGCCTTTAGTGAATAGAGCACCCCAATAAATATCAATGAAATACCCAAGATTTGAATCCTGTCCGGTTGAAATCCTGAAAGCAGAATATCCAAAAGGATGGCCACTGCCGGATCGACAAAAATCATGAAGGATACTACATTTGTAGGCAAATGCCGGATACTATTAAAAAACAGAAGATACACGACGCCTGTATGGATGATGCCAGTAAGTACAGAATAAAACCATTCGGAAGATTTTAGCGTTGTGTAGACTGAAAAATCGACAAAAGGAATCAGTAATAGAAATCCAATGAACATTTGCAGAAAAGTGGTCGCGTATACACTGGTCTTTGAAATGCTCTTTCCTAAAAGCATGGTTGCTGCATAGAAAAATGCAGCAATGATCCCATAAATGATCCCTTCCCATTCAGGTGTTGATGATCGAAATCCATCTGTTCCCATAATGAATAATGTGCCAATGAAGCAAAGTGAAATGGCCAGGATCGAGAATAAACTCATTTTCTCCCTGAAGATGAAGCTCCCGATAATGAGTACAATGATCGGGGCTAAATGATAGAGCGAAATGGCTATTGTCACGGATATCAGTTCGAAAGATTTAAAGAGGAATATCCAGTTTAACAAGTTGGTCACTGCGCAAAAAATGATAAGCATTACCTCTCTGGAATTCCATATTTCGTTCTTGAAATGTCCTGTAATCATCCATGCTGCACATAAGAAAATGGCAGCACAAATGCAGCGAACAAAAACCAATTCCAATGCCGGAAGTCCTGATAGTTCTGAAAAGAAACCGACTGAACCAAAGATCGTCATGGCTAGAGACAGTTGAAGAAGTGCTATTTTATTCATTTCATTTCCCCTCATTCAATTACCATTTTTTACATTAATACTATCATTTCTCGGGCATGCCGTCACGAGTGATGATATTCGCCCACATTTGATCTGGGATCATTAATGTACACCTGCTATCGCGCGGCAATGTCGTCATGATCTCGTCTTCCCTGCCTTCTTTTATTTTGGCAGCCCAGTCCGGTTCCATCAGTAATTCTCTTCCTAATGCGAAAAGCGGTATATTTTTCTCAAGCACAGCATTTGCTTCCTCTGGAGTATGAATCGATCCGAGTGATATGAAACTGGTCCTGCCAGCGATGATATCGCGGATGATTTCGGTCCTTGTTAACCCCATGTTCAATCCGCTTCTGGGGATGGACCAGACATTTTTAACAGAAAGATGTAAATAGGAAAGCTCTTGACTCGCCAATTTATCTACCAATGCTGCTGTGTCATCCATTTTCAATCCGCCTTCTTCCGGTTCTTCGGGGGAGAAGCGATACCCAATAATGAATTCCTTGTCTGCGTATAAATCACGGATCCGCTTCACCTCCGCGATGACGGCAAGTGGAAAATGCATTCTATTCTCCAAATTCCCGCCCCAATGATCTCTCCGTCTGTTAGAGTGGGGTGAGAAAAACTGCTGAAGGAGATATCCATTCGCTCCATGGATTTCGACGCCATCGAATCCTGAACGTATGGCATGGCGGGTGGCTCTTCCAAAGTCTTGAATAGTGGATAGAATCTCAGTGTGGCTCATTGCCCTTGGAATGTATTCCCTGCCCATTTCTTTATAAACACTTGCAGTGATGCCACTCGGACTAACCATTTTTTCTCCGCCTGTACAGCTTGGAAGGCTCTCGCTTCCGCCATGATGAAGCTGGAGAATGGCTTTTGCACCTTTTGATTTGATTGTTTTTGAAAGCTGTGTGAGTCCTGCGATGCGCTGTTCACCATATACTTTCATTTGCCGGGGAAAGCTTGTAGCAACAGGGGAAATGGCGGCAGCGGCAGTAATGAACATGGCAGGTCCATCTGCCCTTCTTTTATAGTAAGCTAATTCCTGGTCAGAAACCGAGCCATCCCCATGACCAGAATAAGTGGTCATGGGCGCAACTACAATCCTGTTTTTAAGGACCGTTCCATTAGATAGCGTGTACGGTGAAAAAATTTGCTCGTATTTCCGTTTCATCATTTTCCCATCACCCATTCGTATTTTATTTTTGTAATTTTATTGTATTCTCGGCCACACCATAAGTAAAATGAATGTTTTTCATTACTTGGATTAGAGATTCTCATGTATAATTCATTACAAGAAAGGTGTGGGGCATTTGAATTTTTTTCAGCTGGCAGTGTTTTTACATGTTGTTGAATACGGAAGTTTTACGAAAGCGGGAGACCGGATCGGACTGACTCAATCAGGTGTGAGCCATAACATTACAGCGCTTGAAGCGGAGCTTGGTGTGACTTTATTAAAGCGTGACCGAAAAGGTGTAACACTCACGACTGCGGGAGAGCAGGTAATTCCACATATGCGGGCAATCGCTGCCAACCTTGCACATATCGAACAAAAGATTGCAGCTGTGAATGGAATGGAAATCGGGAAAATAACGATTGGCAGTTTTCCAAGCTTCACTGCCAGATTCATACCGCAGCTATTCTCTGCCTTTAAAGAAAAATACCCTAATATCGATTTGCTGATTAATGAAGGTGGATATGAAGAAATCTTAAAATGGATCGAAGAAGGAGCAGTGGACATCGGCTTTGCAGCCAAACCAGTGAAGAACGTGGAATTCATCCATCTGCTAACAGATCCTTTAACAGCTGTCGTATACGAAGACCATCCACTTTCAGGGAAAACCGTAATTAACCTAGAGGACTTCGTAGATGAACCATTCATCATGCTGCGATCCGGATGCGAAACACTCATAGAAGATAGATTCCTGGAAGCCAAACTAAAACCAAACATTTCATACGACATTAAAGACAATCAAACGGTGCTGTCAATGGTAGCAGGAAAATTAGGCATCACGATTATGCCCGACCTTGCATTACCGGAAAAACCCGAACGGATCAAAAGCCTGCCCTTGAATCCGGAACTTTCCCGGGAGATTGGATTGGTCATGAAGTCGTATAAAGACCTTTCACCCGTCGCAAAGGAATTTTCAAAAGTCGTTCAAGACCATTTCACCGGGTAATGAGCTGACATTATGAAAAAAACAAGAATCCCCTTTTCATGAAAAAGGGGATTCTTTTCGTGCAGTGATCATCCGAAGAATAGATCCAGCAGATTACTGCCTGCAGATGATTGCTTATTATAAAACTCCGAATAACCGCAATTCTTGCAATACACAACCGTAAATTGATTATTCTGGACATCGAACATTTTTGACAATCCTGTTCCTGTCATGGCTACGTCCTTCTTGGCAGCATCATTGCTCCCGCATTTCATGCAACCCTTTTCGTTCATGATCCTTCATCTCCCAATCTATAAAAATGATAAATGCTATAAATACCGGTCCAGCACCGTACATAATTAAATATACGGATAAAGTAATGAATGGTTTCAGAACTTACAAAAGATGGATATTAACTCCTTGAACATATTATCGCATCGCTTTCTTAAACGGCCGAACCTCTTAATCGAGGACAATAGAGAAAAAACATTACATGACCTCTGCATCATCCAATCGTATTTCTGCAACCCTTCCACCTTGAACACACCAAAATTCTAAAGTAATATTCCGTTTATGGTCAATGTAGCCGATAATATCCGCTCCCTGTTCATAACTTTTATAATAATGATCTCCATACTTCGAAAGAACGTCCGCTTTCTTACTTCCTAATTTAATACCTTTGCTTGTTTGTAGGGAGTTCTCAAATAGAGCGTCGTCCGTACTTGAAATGATTAACCGCATAATTTTCCCTTTATCTTCGTCTGTATTGATAGAGGCCGTTTTTAACCCGCCTTTCCAATAATAATAATCATATGCGTTATTATTATCTTGATCGATGGGTTCTCCATATTCCCTAATAAACTCTGGACTCGATATGTTATCCAAAACCTTAAATCCCCCGATAGATTCATCGGACAAATCTGTTGATTTTGTCAATTTTTCAGAGAATGCCGAGTACACATAGAAAACTAATGCTGTTCCAATAATAATAAGTACAATTATTAACTTTCGTTTATCATGCATTTTTTCCATCTTTGAATCTACTCCATCTCTATCGGATTATTTCCGTGGTCGAATTTTTTCCGGGTAGGACGCAATTCGATAATGTACTATCCTATTCTGTAAATGAAACTCCTAACTAGCGAACAGGTAGGAACTGATCCCCATTATGAATCCTCCGCCTCTCCCGATCACTACGCCAACAACTGTCCATTGTGAAATGATCATGCCTGTTAGAAATAAAGAGAATCCTATAAGTCCAATTAACAGAACCTGATTTTTTTTCATTTTACACCCCTATGCCCTACTAAATATCCTCATATTATCTTATACGGATAAATTTGGTTAAAGGTTTCACTTTATCAGCAGCAACTGGCTCATGCATTCTATGTTGCATAAGAAAAACCGAAATCAGCTACTGATTTCGGTTTTTCCGGTAAGGATTGTTTAATTAGTGATATCTTTTTTCTGGAAGAAGAAGAAAGTTAGCGCTAAAAAGATAAGGTAATAGATGCCGAGTACACTCATTGAAAATCCAAGTGTAGCTCCATCGAACATTTCCATAGTTCCGGAAATATAGCCCCTTAAATCAAGGTGGGGGAATAAGACGAATTTTAACCACTCGTATTTGCCGATGAATGATTGAATGACCATATTTAATGTTGAGGAAGCAAATAAGATGAAAATGGATATACCTACTGCAAGTGCTTGGTTTTTAAATAATGTGCTTAGCATGAAAGCGATGGTCGTGATGACCAAGAATCCTGGTATCCAGTAAACGATCATGTCTACAAAATATTCGCCGACCACCACCGGACTGAATTCACCGAAAGATGCGGGATCCATGATTTTGTCTGAATACGAGCCATTGCCAAAGAATATCATTCCGATTAGATAACTGAATATAAGCAAGCTCGCAAGTAATAACGCTGCAAATAACAAGGAAGTAATATATTTGGAAAGCAGGATCTTCCAACGTTTATAAGGCCTGATCAACAGTTGTTTAATGGTGCCATCCGAAAATTCCGAGGAAACGAGCGAGCTGCAAACAATAACGACGAATAAAGTGACAAATGATGTTAATGATGTAGTCCATTCCGCCATATAAGTCCAATTAGTGTTCAAGTCAGGGTTTATATTATCAGCCAACAGTTGCTTGTTGAGATTGATCTCGTCCATGATCGCGGCTTTTTCATCTTCACTGATTTCCTTAGCTTCCAAAGCCTTTTCCTGTTCTTGTATATCTGCCTTTAATTCTTGCTTCCAATCTTTACCCGTTTCTTCGGGACTTAATTTATAATCGATGACTGCAGCCCCTAATGCTGCCAATAAAAGAAAAGCGATGAATATATAAGTTGATATTTTTGAAAAGATTTTCATCCATTCATTTTTTACTAAGGACATCATACAGACTCCCTCATTTCCTGCTCAGTGATTTCAAAGAATTTGTCTTCCAGTGATTTTCTAGTAATGCCAATTTCATAGACATCCAGTTGATTTTCAATAAAACTCCTATTTATATTGGCCGTTTGTTCACGTGCTGCCGATACGGAGATTGTCTTCGCATCATATTTCAGAATCGTAATATCCCTAAACTGTTCTTGAAGGATTTTTTTAGCTAGCTCCCCATCACTGACAGTGAATGAAACTTCATTGATCGTTTCGGTTTTTTCATCTAAAATATGTTCTTTCGTATGTATCAGTTTTCCCTTTTCGATAACGGCAAAACTATCGCACATCAATTGCATTTCAGATAGTAAATGTGATGAAATCAATATCCCGACGCCTTCACTCGCAAGTACTTTCAAATAATCCCGAAACTCGCGAATCCCTTGTGGATCCAAGCCATTCGTCGGTTCATCAAAAATCAATAACGACGGTTTATGTAAAATGGCCTGTGCCACGCCAAGGCGCTGACGCATCCCTAATGAATAGGTTTTAACCTTCTTATCGATGGCATGATCCAGTTTGACAAGCTTGATGACCTCTTCTATTCTCTCATTGGATATATCATTGGATGACATTCGGGCATAATGCAGGATATTCTTTCTGCCTGTCATATACTTATAAAACTCCGGGTTTTCAACAATGGCCCCCAATTGATTCATCGCACCTTCGAAATCATTATCGAGGTCACTGCCATTGATCATCACAGTACCGCCCGTACGATTGATGAGACCTGTAATCATACGGATGATAGTGGTCTTACCAGCCCCATTCGGACCAAGCAAACCAAATATTTCATTACTTTTTATTTCAAAGCTAACATTGTCTACAATGGTTGCTTTTCCAATTTTTTTAGTTAAGGATTGAACCTTAAGAACCGATTCAGACATATAATACCTTCCTTTTTTCATTTTTTCCAAAATCACACAAATCCTACATTACCATATTATGCATATTATTACTATACTGATATTCTTCCATTTGGATATATTCACAGCTGCAATCAATAGATTTGAATTTTGCCGTTCTTTTACCCCATGATCATTTCCCGTCCGATCCTTATTGCGCAATAACATCAAACTCTCATCAAAGCCCTTCGTCGGCGTCAACTTCCCGCCCCCATTTACATAAAACAATGCCATCACTTTTTCCTCTAAACAGCAACAACTCCTATGTATCGTTTTCTTTTAATACGTTTTTGTTTGAATAAAGTTCCAGGGTTATTTTATTTAATTAGGAAAATTTACGGATGATCACAAGTTAAGCAATATATAGGTAAAGCCGATAGAAATGGCCAGCCCCACTGCAAAAAGAAGGATCTTTCTAAGAATGGATGGTAAAAGCTTATATATCATCATTAAAATTACATCGATGAAATTCGTTGATATTCCGGAGCTGAGCTCTTTGATCTCTTTCTTTTTGCCAAAAACTGCGAACCACATTACAAAAAGACCACATAAAATAAAAATGACGGAAAAAATCTTATATCCCATTGTATGTCACCCATTTCCTCATAGGTTAAACGATATTGTTATATTCTTATCTTAACTGGGGTTTCCTGATTCAAGTTTCAAAATGAATTCTTCAACCTCTTCCCCTCTTGCATGGGAATACCCTTTGTCTTCATCGAATCTTTAAATCCGCATTTTTCCAGCACCCTGATGGATGCGGGATTCTCCTTGGCTGCGCGAGCATAAAGAAGGCGGACTTTTATTTTCGGCAAAAAATTGAGCAGTGCTTCTGTAGCTATTCCTTTTCCCCAATATTGCTTCCCGATCCAATAACTCACTTCAGGGTTACCAAACTGTTCAAACTTGAGAATGCTGCCCGCAACACATGATTATGGTCATTTTTTGAATATCCCGGTTCGATATGATGTTCTTCCAGTGTGTCAAAAAAGCCACTTTGTCTGATGGATCCTTAGATGTGAAAGCAGCCATATAGTTTGCGGCAGGATCTAGTTGCTGCTCGAAAAAGATAGGAAGATCACTCTCCTTGACCTCCCGCAGCCGGACTCTTTCGTCATTGGTTTGCAATCCCATAATGTCACCATCCCCACCAATTCATTAAAAACCGGAAAAACCGAAAACTCTGCCATCTTCGGCGTAGTTTCATTCCTTTATCATACTATAATTTCCTTCGAACACTTATTGCTCAATATGTTTGATAACGTCAGACAAGCTCTTATCCCCCATTGATCGGAGACGTAAATGATGATTTCCAAAAGCTAAAGCTTCCGTCACGGGATTAGGAACGATTACACACTTTAATCCTGCAGTCAGGGCCGCTTGAAGCCCATTTAACGAATCTTCAAATGCTACGGCCTCTGTGGGCCGAATGCCCAGTACTTCCATTGCCAATACATACAAATCAGGAGCAGGTTTTACTTTTTCAACATCATCCCCTGTGATAAGAACTTCAAAATAGTTTAACAGTCCAAGTTTCCCCAAATGATGAGTGACCCACTCTTTTGTCGAGCTTGAAGCGAGGGCGATTTTATATCCACTTTTTTTTGCTTCTTCTAAATAATCCTTTACACCTTCACGTGCCTGTGATGTTATCATTTTGACTTCATGAAGGCTTTTTGCTCTGGATTCAATTTCTTCAATATTACAACTTTCCCCCAACTGATCCTTGAAATACTGATTAAGTTCAGTATTATCCGTTCCGATACATTTAACAAAATGTTCAAGAGGCAAATCAGATTTATAAAAAGCCATCGTTTCTTTATAAGCCTCATACCAAGCCGTTTCTGTGTCTAAAATTAAACCATCAAAGTCGAAAATAACTGCTTTAATCATAATGATTTCCTCCATTAACCTTGAAATGGAATTTCTATTAACATAAACGTACATGAATGAATTCCCTTGTTCAACCAAACGGTTCCGTTCGTTCCACGGGAAGTTCGATCTCTTTCCATAATTAGTTAATCACTAAGGATATGGTAACCCGATGTCCGCCTCATTTCTTTTCTTTCTGTTACATGTTTTAACAATTACTTAGTGCCTTCGCGGTGTTTTTCCTTAACTGCGCCTAAAAGAGTGATAGTTTAACGAATGGTTTAATTGCAGGAAACAACGAGGAGGATAAACATGAAAAAAATTTTATTAACGATCCTAACGGCTTCTGTATTCATTCTAGGAGTTTGCATCCCAACAAAAGGCGAAGCCGCTGCCTTGGATCGCACACTTTCATTTGGAATGAGTAATGGCGATGTTAAAGACTTACAAGAATTATTACTGACAAAAGGGGTTTTTCCCTATCATGAAGCAACAGGTTACTTCGGACCGATTACAAAAGAATCCGTAAAGAAGTTTCAGGAAAAATCAGGACTGAAAGTCGATGGAATAGCAGGAACACAAACGAATCAGAAAATACAGGTACTAAAAAGCGGGGATATGGGAAGACCTGTAGCTGAACTGCAAAGATTATTGAAGGCCTGGGATGCTTACACATCAACGATCGATGGCATTTATGGAACAGGTACAAAGCAAGCCGTCATCAACTTTCAAAAGCAAAAGGGATTATCCGCTGATGGAATAGCCGGTGCACGGACCTTCAGTAAATTAAAAGAAAGAGCAAGTTCAGCAAGCTCTGCCGTTAAAGAAATAACAGTAACAAGTACAGCATATACAGCGAGCTGCCAGGGATGCTCAGGCACTACAAGAATGGGCGTTGACCTAAAAAAATATGATGATGCCAAACTGATAGCAGTCGATCCGAACGTGATTCCGCTAGGCTCCATCGTTGAAGTCGAAGGCTATGGACGAGCAATCGCTGCAGATACGGGCGGTGCCATCAAAGGAAACAGAATCGATGTATTCATCGCGGGTGAAGCTGATGCTTTAACGTGGGGAAGAAAGCAAGTGAACGTGAAGATAATTAAATGATGCGTGACATACACATCGTTTTCATATAAAAATAGATACATAACCAAACCGAGAGAGCATGTATTGAATCAATTCATGCTCTTTTGGTCTGTTCAAACCATTTTGTACATGATGATATCATCGACGTATTCACGTTCGCTCATCTTGAATTCCTTTATTTTACGGCCTTCTTCAACAAATCCCATCTTTTTATACAGTGATATTGCCCGCTGATTTGTTGAAAAAACTCCCAAGCTCACCTTTTCAATGAACGGATTTGCTTCTGCCCATTCCAATAATGCTTTTATAAGCTCTTCTCCAATTCCTTTCCCTCTGTAATCTTTCCTGATCATCATTCCAAATGAGCCCTTGTGAGACATTCTCTTCCTATTTTCCGATTGAAATCCTATCCATCCAATCACTTCACCATTTATTTCGGCCGCGATGATGGTTTCTCGTTCATTTTCCAATAACCTTCGTATCCAATCCCTTTGTTGTTCTGGTGTTTTATTGAACTCCTCCGATACCGTAATAAAATACTCTCCTTCGGAAATAACGGAATTCTGTACATCAAAAACCGCTTCTGCATCTTCCAATTCACCGGTCCGAATGATGTAATTTTTCATTTCTGACATTCCAATCCCCCTTAATGAACCATGTTCGGATCGAAGTGAACAATAGGACGGCTTTCCATGATTCTTTGTTCGATATTTTTGACGGTTTTGAATAATTGACCATCCGCATTCTTCAAATCATACTTTTTATGAAAAAAATTATATAACGTTAGATCCCTTAACTTTAAAAATAGAGGAATCGTTTCGTATTCTTCAGGTGCCAGGATATTTTCCGTCTCATAGCCTTTTATGAATTCCCTCATGAACTTGGCGGCATATTCATCGAGCCCTTTTATCCCTTCACGTTCCAAGCTCCATATCAGATAGTACAGAGGTATGGCCAAATCGCTGGCAAACCAGTGATAAGAACAGTCATCAAAGTCAAAAACATGAATCTTTCCCTCATGAAAATGGAAATTGCCGTTATGTATATCAGAATGGATCAATCCAAAATTATCTTGATGAACTGGAAGGGCATTTAATTTCTTCTTGATTAATTCTTGTTGGTGCATCAATTGCTCTGGGACACCGGATTGGTAGAGTTCGGCATTCAATAGTTCCTCTTCATGCCAATCCAGCCTTTTATATTTTGTTTCAGGCTGATAATTTTTTGTTTGTTTATGCATTTGGCCAATCGTTCTTCCCCATTCAAAAAATAAAGGTTCATCGAAATTTTCATCGGTGACTTTCATCCTTACACCAGGGGCTTTTTCAAACAGGCAACAATAAAATTCCGTACCATCCGAACCCTTTACAATTTCAACCAAGTTATTTTCTTTCGAAGAGAGGACTTTAGGAATTTCACTACTATTATTCTGTAAATATTCAATCCACTTTAACTCAGCAAGTACTTGACCTTTTGTACGATGTGATTGATGTGTCATTCTTAAGATGTATGGCGTTCCATCCCTGTAAACCTCAAATACATAGTTCTCTGCATCTCCAAGTTTAACCTGATCCCCAGCATCCACTTGAAAAAAATGCCCAGCCCATTTCACCAATTCCTTAGAAAAAATCCGCTCTACCGACGCTTCCATGATCTTCACTCCTTAATGATATGGCTAACTTTATTAATAAAAACGATTTATACTATGCTTTATACGATACTAAAATGCCTTTTCCCTTTATTTGTATATCATTCTTTTTTTATAAATCTTTGGACTATGCTCCCTTCCCTGAAGCAGAGCTCGCTCTTCAGCCTACCTTAAATGAATCCATATTTTTCATAGGATTCTTTATGGCCAGTACAAAGGAAAACTAATGTTTGGTATACTCTGCTTATTATCATTAGGGAGTGTGTTATGAAAACAGAGATGTTTCAAAGTATCCAAAAGTTCCTAATAGACAAAATTGATCCTTCCTTTATCGTCGTATTTGGTTCTTACGCGAAGAACACTACACATAGGGATAGTGACATCGATGTGGAGTTCTACAGTCAAGATTCATCACATATTACATATGAGTTATTTTTATTGGCACAGGAACTGGCAGATATCCTGAAAATAGATGTGGACCTGATTAATCTAAGGACAGCATCAACCGTTTTTCAGGCATAAATAGACACAACCGGCAATGTGATTTATTCAAAAGATGACACACTTCTAAAAAACCAACAAATGATTGCTCTTAGCATGTACGCTAAATTGAATGAGGAACGTGAAATTATCTTAAAAAAAATAGGGGAAAGTGGGTCCATTTATGGAGAATGATGTGATTTTGAACAAAATCAGTGTAATCGAGCGTTGCATGAACCGCGTTAAGGTTGTATACGCGAATAATCCCGAAAACCTAAAGGACTATACGAAACAAGATTCCATCATCCTTAATACAACGTGCATGCGAATCCTCGATTGACCTGGCCATGCATATTGTAGCTGATCAAAGACTCGGGTTGCCTCAATCAAGCCGGGATGCTTTTGATATGCTGAAGGATCATTCGGTTATTGATGAAGATATAGCTAGACGCTTAAAAGCTATGGTTGGATTTAGAAACATTGCTGTTCATGATTACCAAGACATTAATTTAGACATTTTAGAACAAATCGTAGTGAATCATCTCAGTGATTTCACTGCTTTTACAAAACAAAACCTGAATTTCCTAGGCATGCGGTGAAAGAGGGATCCAACGAAGAGCTCTTGCTTTTTCATACTTCAAAAAAAAAACGCCCTATAGGGCGCGTCCAAAATCAAGTTTCCTTTTCTTCTTCATTCGCTATTTTATTGAACTTCAAGATCGTTTCTTCAATTACTGGATTATTGAATCCCTCTTGGATGGCTGATTGTACAAATTTATCTTCACCATTCATTTCATCCCAAGCATTAACTCTGTGATCTGGGTCATTATTATGCTCTGAACCTTGCCAAGTATTTGATTTGCCGTTTTGTTCCTCGTTATTTGACAACTATCTTCACCTCTTAAACATAGTAGAGTTCTTATCAATCGCAGAAAAAGTTAACTTTTTAAAAATCTTCCTTGATTGAAATGGGTGAACCCGTTGAGGTATGTTGATTAACCCAGTCAAGCGACACTTTTGAAACGGCATTCCACTCAGGTATTTGGGCTTTATGTTGTTCCACCCAGCTCATGCAATATTGCGGGTCTATATTGCCTTCTTGCGATTTCGCCAAGAATGACTGAATTGTGGTTTCGGTACAGTTTTCCCATGATCCACATGTATCCTGCCAAATATGTTCCATTTTCATTTGTATATTTTCGTTAGCCATTGGGTTTCCTCCTTAAATGAATGTTACTTTTTGATATCTTAATTAAGTATGTCCAAGGCTAAATAAATCATTACAAAAATTTTCAAATAGGTCTTTTCAGCGAGAGAATGAATTTACAGTTGTAAAAATGATGAATAAACTGATTCCGATGAACAAATCCGCCAGCACCAATAACTAAAATAATTGCCTTCTTCAATCTCTTTTCCACCCTTATACAGCCAATTGTATTGAAACAAACCAAAATAAGGACGTTCGTTCAAATTCAAATAACTTTCAGTTGCTGAAAAATGTGTAGTTCAATATACTTTTTCAAAGGAATTGGATTCGTTATTATACTTGCAATATAATCGTGCCAATTTCTATATGTTGTTGAATTTGATGGGTTTGGAGCATTTATATTTAAGTTTGAATCGTTTACTCGTGAATTTTAAGCATTTACTCGTGAGTTTTAGCGATTTACTCGTGAATTTAGCCTGTTTACTCGTGAGTTTTAGCGATTTACTCGTGAATTTCACGCTTTTACTCGTGAATTTATTTTAAATGATCTAATTACGAAAAATGTTTATAACCCAATACACATCGTGGACAGTGTGTCTTACATTCACTTCATTACTACTTTTGTTCTCCAACATAAAAAAAGCTGATTACTCAGCTCTTCTCCATCGCTATTTCCACTCACAGCGTTTTTCTAAATGAGTAGCACCATTTATCATAATCTAATTTCTCTTCATAGAAACGGTGGGCATCGTTTCGCCGGATTCCAGATTCCAATGCCACATATGCAGCTCCGTTTTCTTTTGCCCAGTTATGTATATAATTTAATAACTTCTCTCCATATCCAAATGAACGGTGGGCAGAATCTGTTACAAGGTCATAAATAAACACGTGACGTTTATTATAAAAGTTCACTCTCCAGCTTAAACCAGCCAGAGATACAACCTGGTTATCTTTATATAATGCAAACAAACAGTACCCATCTTTCCTCATTTCTTCAAGTAACTCCAGATATGTTTTTTGAGTTAAGTCAGTACGCAGCTGATTCATGATTGGAAAGGCTTCTAACCATTGTTCTTTATTTGTTAATTTTTGTATTGTTTCTATCGAATTCACTTTAACACCCCTGAAAGTTTCATTAGAATGTATTTCAACTTCCAACACCGTAATTCCTTCCTTACTGAATTGCTTCGATATTTTTGTAATCGCTTGCAGAAGTAATCGATGGCAATCATGATGTTTAACCGTACTTTTTAACGGCTAAAGTATGACTAGATCAATAGTATAAGAGGAGGAGATTTTCTTTGAATATATATGAACAGCAAAAAAACGGACAGCCCGGACAAACACAGGAAAGACAACCTGGCATTGAATCTGAGATGAATCCACTTCCGATTCAGCCAAAGGATTACATAGGAAGCGGTAAGCTAAAGGACCGCGTTGCCTTGATTACAGGCGGAGATAGCGGCATCGGACGTGCGGTTGCCATTGCTTATGCAAAGGAAGGCGCCCATGTGGTTGTGAATTATTTAGATGAGCACGGTGATGCCGAGGAAACAAAGCAACTGATTGAAGCGGAAGGCGTTCGCTGCCTCTTGCTTCCAAGTGACGTTTCCGTGGAGGCGAATTGTAAGGAATTGATTACGAAGACTTTGGATGAGTTTGGAAAGCTGGACATCCTCGTCAATAATGCCGCGGTGCAATACCCTACGGAAAACATTGAGGATATCACGGACGAGCAATGGGACAAAACGTTCCGCACCAATATTTATTCAGTTTTTTACATGAGCAAGCACGCGGTTCCTCATATGAAACAAGGCAACTCGGTCATCAACACAACATCGATCAACCCCTATAGAGGACATGCAACTTTGATGGACTATACAGCAACAAAAGGGGCAATCGTCGGATTCACACGCAGCCTTGCACAGAATGTGGCTAAAAAAGGGATCAGGGTCAATATGGTGGCACCAGGCCCGATTTGGACTCCGCTCATCCCGGCGACGTTCGACGAACAATCCGTTGCCGAGTTCGGTACCGAGGCACCACTTGGCCGCCCTGGGCAGCCGGCAGATCATGCAGGCGCCTATGTGCTGCTGGCATCTGATGAAGGTGCTTATATAACGGGACAGTGCATTCACATCAATGGCGGGATCACGATGTCCTCATAAACCCAAAACGACCGAAAAGCATGGTGCTTTTCGGTCGTTTTCATTCCATTGCTGATTCGAAATTTAATTTCCTATGCCAGGCGAATTCATTAAAACTACTCTCCAACCATCCGGATCTTCAATGGTCACTCCAGATTTTTCCCAATATGGATTTTCCGGAGAAACCGGTTCATAGCCCATACCTTTCAATCTATTCGTGATATCCTCAATGATTTTACGTTCAGGAATATAAAAGACAAGCAGATTATCTTGTGATGGGGCAGGACAAGGACTGCCATCTTTATGTTGTGTAAACTCCAGATGATAGCTGGAATCAGGAAGCCCAATCATGATGCCGTCATATCCCTCATGCCCTTCAAAAGAACCGATTTTTTTCAAGCCTAATCCTTCACAATAGAAGTTTACAACCTTTTTTAGTTGATCAGTAGGACGTGCAACCCGGATTTGCGCTACTTTCATTTCAGTTGGCCATTTACTTTCCATTGTCCCATCCCTCTCTGTATATCGAATTTGTTGGAAGGCCTTTAATTGAGTTCATTGACTCAACTTTGAATTACGCTAACAATTAGCCTTTATAGCTGACCTGTCCAATTTCAACCATTTCCTTCAGTCCCCCCGCCAACCTGCTCCAATTTTGGGAAAGCACCTGCTTGTCTTTAAGACTTAGGAGTTCACAATTTCCTTTTTCATATTTTGAAAGGAATAGATATCGTTTGTAACTTTAAATGGTTCCCCGTTCTTGGAGAAAATTGCACTTCCATTTGGTATTGCATATATCTTTCGTTCATTTGATAGGGGAATTAATTCTCCATCTATATTATCCTCGTAATGGACCTCAACACTAAACCAGACTAACCCCAAGCCCTTGATCACTATCGTTTCTGGATAGTCTTTATCTTTTGTTATTATGCAATCTTTGCAGAAAGCTAATGAACCCGCACTATATCCAATGATTAAACCTTGAAAGTCTTTGATAATTGGGGCAAGTCCTTTTTCTTCTATTACATGGATTAACCTTTCTGGCTTCCCACCAATAAAATAAAGAATATCATGTTCAATTATAGACTTTTTCATTTCTTTGTCTGAAAGGTCTTCGTTTAATAATTCAATACTTACATTCTCCATTATTGAAAAGGCTTGTTTGATACTTGCCATCCAACTTTCATACCTGGAATTGTCGGTTGCAAAAGGGATTATCAAAATCTTAGCTTCAGGTTTAATCATTTTTGAAAGTTCCAGGAACACTTCACCTAATTCATTATTCGTCTGATTTCCGCCACCAATAAAACAAATATCCATATATGTTCCCCATTTATTCACATGCTATTCTCTTAAAATATTCTATGTAAAAATGATAATACCTTTATATGTCACTGCTCTTCAGCCCGTTGGCTTTCGGGCTTCCCTAACTTTTTCATCAATTTGCGAATATCCTCTGGTTTATTTTGAATAGTTCCATGAAATCTAGGTTCACCACGACCAGAATCAGCAATCGCTTTGGTCATAATGTTACTACCAAAAATAAAAAAACAAGTGTAGAGCTACACACGAAAAGGAGCCGATATTATGAAGGATGTTCAAAAATTTGTTGGTTTAGACGTATCTAAAGATTCAATTGCTGGCTACTTCGCGCTGGAGAGCTTACTTCTGTATGGGTTCCAGATGAAGATCATGAAGCATTGAGAGACTTAATTCGCGCTCGTCATGATGCTCGTGAGGATTTACAAAGTTCTCGCCAGAGACTTGTTCACTTCTTACTTCGTCATGGAATACGTCCTCCGCAAGGAGTTCGAAATTGGTCCGTAAAACATCGTGAATGGTTAAAACGATTAACATTTGAAAGAGCTTCTCAACGTATTGTTTTTCAAGAATATCTTCATGCAATCAATGAGGTTGAAGATCGTATGAAACGAATCGAAGCTCAGATCCATGAAGAAGCCCTTCAAAGTGAACATGCTCCGGTAATTCAAGCTCTTCAAACATTAAGAGGAGTCGCAGAAGTCACAGCTGTTACTTTGGTAGCTGAAATTGGACAGTTTTCTCGCTTTTCAAACCCAAGACAACTGATGTCCTATGCTGGACTTGTTCCAAAGGAATACTCGAGTGGGTCTAGTCGTTGGCAAGGTTCCATTACGAAAACCGGAAACTCCCAAATTCGTCGTTCCATAGTAGAAGTTTGTTGGTCTTATCGCCATCGACCATCTCTTAAAGGTGAATTGCTTAAACGTCAAGAAGGTCAAGATCCAGAGGCAAAACGTATTGCTTGGAAGGCTCAACACCGTCTTCATATGAAATATCATCGCATCTCTGCTAAAGGAAAAGGTGGAAAAGTAGCTGTTGTTGCAGTAGCCAGAGAATTACTTGGTTTTATTTGGGCTATCGGTTGTGCCATTGAGGATAAGCAAGTAAGTGTATCGAATGTTGCTTAAGTAGATCGAAAGTAAGATTATGTAATAAATGATTTTATCGAATCATAATTTTGTGATTTAGAATTGAAGATTTGGCTCGAAGGCAAACCCCCGGGAAGGAGAACCCTCATGTGCAACTATGCACTAGGTCTAGGGACTGAACGTGCGCCGTTAGTCCGAGGCAGCTCCGTGACGGATGGAGTGAAATGTGGTAACCAACCCACGCATATCAGTTTGTATACCACCGTCAACGTTTTTGCCTTCGTGCCAAGTTTTTAAGGTTATCCTTGTTCAACTTTTAGAATTGTATCCATTTCGATTTAGCTTATCAAGGGAAAGTGCGCCCTTGACAAGCTAAATCCGAAAGGATATTTGGTTTATAAGTTGAACAAGGAATAACTCTATTCATAGCTGAATGAAACACCATTTAAAAACATTTAGGTGTGGTGGGTTGACAGTTTCGTTCATATCAGTTGCATAAGACCAATTGTAGAGTTCACAAAAAAATGTGCGGTTATAAGGGTTTATAGTGCTGTACATTATATAGTGGAGGTCTAAAATGCAGTTTCAGACCTCTCTGAAGGCCTCTAACAACAAAAAAAGAGCGTGACCACACGCTCTACAATGTGTAACATTGTTTTATAAAACCAGTCATATCAACATCTTTGATGATTTTTGATACTTTAAATAAAATTAAAGGGTAAGCCTTTTATGTATCCTTGACTTATAAATCCATTGAGAAATTGATATAATTCTTCTAATATCAAAAATTGTACATTCTAAAAGCCACCAATGGCCGGCCTTCTTATGGCGCTAACCTGTGTTAAACAGAAGATATCTTGGAAAAAATATTACTCTTCTGATGGACTAACAAATAAAGAATCGGTTTGAGAGATTATACATAGCTTTTTTCCTTCTTTTTCATAGATTGTCAATGCCCCTTCTTGTGATTTTTTATCCCACCCCCATAATTTAATAACCGTTAAATAATAAAGTGGAAGTCCATTTTCTTCGGAAGCTGGACCCCATTTATATTCTTCATACATCTTTTTAGCGTCTTTATTTAATAATTTGGCCCCTAATGGTATTGGGAATCCTTTATTGATTGCTGAATCACGATAAGATAAGAAAAAATAACTAAACATTGAAACTAAAATAACTATACTAATAACAAGAATAATAGCTTTTTTCTTTATAAACACAAAAATCCCCACCTTTTTTACAGCCCTGAAAGTGCTACTTGTTTTTTAAAATTTAATCTCCCTCTTCGAACTTTATATTTAAATACAATTTTAATCCACATATCGGTAATAACCTACTTCAATAACCTGTCCCATTAGCTGTATAAGGGTGATTTTCGTTTGAATATGACAGTTCGATAATTTTTAAAATCATACTTTAAAAAGGCAGCCAATTGTCGGCCTTATTATGAAGCTAACGCACCCGTTAGTTCTATAAGAAAAAGTCCAATTTATAATTTACTTCTTAAAAACCAAAACATCTTTTTCCGCGACTCCATTTGTAATAAACCCACCTATTAATTTAACTATTTTACTGTCTTCATCAAATTTTACCTTATATTTTTGCTCTTCGTATATTTCAATACGTGGAGTTACATCAAATATGCTAACCTCTGAAAGCATATTGTTTTCATAGAAGTATTCCTCGTAGTAAAGGTCTGCGTACTCCTGTGTACCACATACGCTACGTTCATACTTAACAATTTTCCCATTATCATAAGTACATTTGGACACCACATCAATGTGACCCATATTATCAAACTCTACTCCAAGAACAATATCATCGGAGTAAATCAAGAATTCTTCATCATAACGGCTAACTGGAGTGGTAAACTCATTTACACCTTTTACCCTTATCAATCTATTGTCTGCATCGAAACCGTATTCATAAGAATATTTCCCAAAATCGGGTTTTCTTTTAAGTAGTTTACCTCTTTTAATATTTCCTACGATTAAATCAAGTACCAGACTTGGACAATAATATCCTCTGTGAAGTGTTTCTCCACCTTTTGAATACTCAAAAGTGACAATTTCCTTTTCTTTTGAATTCTGTAATTGGGAAAGTTTACTCGCAAACTCATTTCTAATGCTTACTAACTCTGAGATAATATCTTCGAACGAGTTTAATTTATCTTTGTCGATTTTAATATTTGAATTTTTTATTTCTTCCATCGCTGATTGTTGCAATTCATTCAGCATACGTTTAAAATCACCCATTTTATCAACCCTTATAACTTTTTACAATTCATTAATTGCCTTTATTATTATTATTTACTTTTTGTTTATCGGTTAATAAACTATCCTGCCCCGTTCGTATTATAAAGGTCAGCCAGTTATTTCTGGTTGACCATTTTTTATATCGATATATGATA
>NZ_JBHZPG010000050.1:0-27547 GCF_042788005.1 Peribacillus sp. YIM B13472 | reverse complement strand
TTTAGGCGAAAATTCAAAGGGAATTTCAAAAGGGTTTCAGAATTTTTTAATTCCGAACCCCTTTTGTCTACAGTCTGTGGTGATGTTAAACTAACATCACCCTTTTACTTCTAGTTTTTCATTCTTGGATCCAATGCATCGCGCAGCCCATCCCCCATTAGGTTAAAGCCAAGTACCGTAAGCATGATCGCTAGGCCAGGGAAAAGAACCGTCCATGGTGCCTGAATGATGAACGCCCTGGAATCAGCAAGCATTTTTCCCCACTCTGGTGCTGGCGGCTGTGCACCGAGACCGAGAAAGCCCAGTGCTGCACACTCAATTATGGCAGTTGCAATCGCCAACGTGCCTTGAACGATGATCGGTGCAAGACTATTCGGAAGGACGTGGTGAAGGAGAATGCGGCCATCCCCCATGCCAATTGCCTTCGCAGCCGTTACATATTCCTCTTCTTTCACCGTTAAGACCCGTGAACGTAAAAGCCGGCCGAATATCGGGACATTGACGATGGCAATGGCAATAAGTGCGTTGCGAAGGGAAGGTCCCAAAACGGCTACGACTGCAATGGCAAGCAAGATACTTGGAAAGGCCAGAATGATGTCAAAGACCCTCGATATGATCGTATCTATCCACCTGCCGTAGTAACCGGCAATGATTCCCAAAAAAGACCCGACCACGACAGATCCGGCAACAGATAAGAAGCCGACCCCTATTGATATGCGCGAGCCATAAATGACCCTGCTCAAAATATCACGTCCAAATTCATCCGTTCCGAACCAATGCTCCGCAGACGGGGCCAAATGTTTATCACTTAGCTTTTGCCCCTCAAATGAATAAGGTGCAATAACGGGCGCGAAGATGGCGATTAAGATAAAAAATGCAACAATCCCCAGACCCACAAGGGCTACCTTATTTTTCCTAAAACTTTTCCACCCTTCCTTCCAGGGAGAGATGACTTTTTCCTCTGCGTCTTTTGGAGGAAGGATTGGCGAAGTATTCGTTGCTATTTCAGGCATGAGTTTCCCTCCCTATTTATACTTAATCCTAGGATCGATCGCTGCATACAACAAGTCCACAACTAGATTAATCATGACAAACAAAAAGGCGATGACGAGAATTCCGGACTGTATCACCGGATAATCCCGAGATAGGATTGCATCATAAATATAAGTACCGATACCTGGCCACCCAAAAATGTTTTCCGTCAATATGGCGCCGCCTAAAAGTAATCCTGTTTGCAGTCCGATAACCGTCACCACTGGAATCAGGGCATTCTTAAAGGAATGCTTGTAAACAACCCAAAACATTCTCATTCCTTTAGCACGAGCCGTACGAATAAAATCCGATCTCATAACTTCCAGCATGGACGAACGTGTCATCCTTGCAATAATGGCCATCGGAATGGTCGCCAGCGCAATTCCCGGCAAGATGAGATGTTTGATTACCTCGAAAAACTGATCAACCCTGCCAGCCATGAGTGTATCTATCAAATACAGTCCGGTTATGGCCTCAACGGGATCCCTGATATTGTCCCGCCCTGTCGTCGGAAGTAAATCCCATTGAATGGAAATGATATATTGCTCCATTAATCCCAGCCAGAAAATAGGCATGGACAAACCAATCAACGCAATCACCATGGCGACATAATCAAACCATGAGTTTTGGAACCAAGCCGAGATGATTCCGGCATTTACCCCAATGACAACAGCGATGATCATGGCAATCAATGCTAGCTCTATCGTGGCCATTAAGTATGGACCAATTTCCTCGGAAACGGGGCTATTCGTTTTTAACGATACACCGAGATCACCCTGCACCAATCCTGCCAAGTAATCCCAAAATTGAACGAACCAAGGTTTATCCAATCCAAGTTGCTTGGTCATTGCCGCAACTGCCTCTTTTGTTGCTTGCTGCCCTAGAATCATCTGTGCTGGATTACCAGGAATCGCCCGAATCATCATGAATACAATAAATGCCATTCCGAGAAGTACTGGAATGAGAGATCCTAAACGTCGTACGGTATAGGAAAACATAACAATCACCCTCCTTTAGCATAAGGGTCCTTTGAGCGCCCTCAATTCTTTTGAAATGCATTCCATAACAAAACCGGGAAGCATGCAAAACTACATACTACCCGGTTCTTACGGTTAATTTTCTAAAGAAACGTTAATAAGGGATTGCGAACCAGTTGGATGTGGAACAAACCCTTTGACTGTCTTGGATCCGGCTAGCTGCGGTAATGAGTGGACAAGTGGAACCCATGGTGCTTCATCATGGATGATTTCCTGGGCTTTTCCATATAACTCATTACGCTTGGCTTCATCTGCCGTGGACTGTGCCTCGATCAATAGATCGTGCACTTCATCATTTGCATAACGGGAATAATTATTTGAGCCGATATTATCTTTATCCAATAAGGCATAAAGGAAGTTATCTGCATCTCCATTATCGCCTGTCCAGCCTAGCATGAAGGATTGAGCCTCACCAGCCTGCACTTTCTCTAAATATGCAGCCCATTCGTATGAAACGATATTTGCCTCGATACCAACCTGCTTTAAGCTCGCTTGAATGGCCTCGGCCACTTTTTGACCATCTGGCATATATGGGCGCGGTACTGGCATTGCCCATAGATCCATTTTAAATCCTTTTTCATATCCGGCCCTTTTCAGAAGTTCTTTCGCTTTTTCGACATCGTAATCATAGTCTTCAATGTTGTCATTGTATCCAGAAACGGATGGTGGCATTGGATTCTTGGCAGGCTCCGCCGTGCCTTCGAAAAAGTTATCAATGATTTCTTTTTTGTTAATTAGGTGAGAGATAGCTTGGCGTACTTCCTTTTTGTCGAATGGTGCTTTTTCAACATTGAATGCAAAGTAGCCGACATTCATGGAAGGACGTTCGAATAACTGCAGTTTGTCATCTCCTGTAACTTTGCTGATATCGCTTGGGTTCAAACCGTCCATTAGGTCGATTTCACCTTTGATTACAGCATTTAAACGCGCAGAGTTATCTTTAATGACTTTAAACGTGATTCCATCAAGTTTCGGCAGTCCTTCTTGCCAGTAGTCATCGTTTTTCACCACTTCAATCGTATCGCCAGGTTTCCATGATTTGAATTTGAAAGGACCTGTACCAGATGGATTTTTAGTGAAGTCGTCACCCTCTTTTTCCAAACCAACCGGACTGGCAATGGCAAATGTAGGCATGGCAAGGTTTTTCAGGAATGGCGCCTGCGGGCGGTTCAATGTGAATTCCACCGTGCTGGCATCGATTGCCTTCACTTCCTTGATGACATGGCCTTCATCACCTTCAAACCCTCCGAACATGGAAGCATAGTAGGCAAATTTCCCTTCATCCTTACTTTGTGCCCAACGTTGAAAGTTTTTTACGACCGCATCTGCATTGAAATCCGTACCATCATGGAACTTAATTCCGGTTTTCAATTTGAATGTGTATGTTTTTGCGTCATCGGACACCTTCCAGGATTCGGCAAGACCAGGTTTTATCTCTGTATTGTCTTCTCCGTATTTTACAAGCGTTTCAAAAATTTGCTGTGTGACGATGAATGATTCACCATCGGTTACGATAGCTGGGTCAAGACCGACCGCATCTCCGCCTTTACCGTATATCAATACGCCGCCCTTCGCTTCACTCGATCCCCCTTTACCATCATCTTTCTCTTTTGATGTAGACGAGGAGCATCCCGCAAGCGCCAGTGAAAGAGCAAGGATACCAGTCAGCAATAATGCCAATGTTTTCTTCATATTCTTCCCCCTTATTATTTGCGAATTTATGTATACGTCGTGTCAATTGTATAAATGACAAGCAACGTAGTGACCAGGTTTATGTTCATTCAGTATTGGCTTGTCCGTTTTGCATTCTTCCATCGCCTTCGGACATCTCGTATGGAATGGACAGCCGCCGGGCGGGTTTGATGGGCTTGGAACATCTCCCTGCAGGATTACCCTATCCCCCTTGTATTCCACATCCGGGATCGGCACCGCTGATAATAAAGCCTGCGTATATGGGTGAAGCGGATCTTCATAAAGTCCTTCACTTTCCGTCAATTCAACTATATGTCCAAGATACATGACACCGACACGGTCGGAGATATGCCTCACGACTCCAAGATCATGGGCAATGAACAAGTAGGTCAAATCAAAATCTTCCTGCAAATCCTGCAACAGATTCAAGACCTGTGCCTGGATCGACACATCCAGTGCAGATACCGGCTCATCGGCAATGATCAGTTTGGGGTTGACTGCAAGTGCCCTCGCGATGCCAATACGCTGCCGCTGGCCCCCACTGAATTGATGCGGATACCTTTTAGCATGGTAACTGCTTAAGCCAACAACCTTAAGAAGTTCCTGCACACGTGCCTTACGCGCCTTTTTATCTTTAACCCCATGAACGATGAGCGGTTCTTCTAATATTTTGCCAATAGTATGCCTGGGATTGAGGGAAGCGAATGGGTCCTGGAAGACCATCTGCATTTCGCGGCGCATCTTTCTCATTTCATTGGAAGATAAAGCAGTCAGGTCCTTTCCTTCGAAATAAACATTACCCTCACTCGGCTCAAGCAATCGAAGCAATAATCTTCCCGTCGTAGACTTTCCGCAACCGCTTTCACCGACAAGTCCTAAGGTTTCCCCTTTATAAATGGAAAAAGACAAACCATCAACTGCCTTGACCTCTCCGATGGTCTTTCCTAGAACCCCTCCTTTGATCGGAAAATGCTTCTTTAGGTTTTCTACCTTAACCAATGTTTGATTCATGCAAGGCAGCTCCTTTCCCATCCTCATACAGCCAGCAGCGAACATGCTGACCCTCATCGAATTTCAATAGAGACGGGGTCTCATTTATACATTGCTCCATGGCATGGGAACACCTGGGAGCAAACTGGCACCCGAGGTTGCTTGTCCCAGGTTTTGGCACATTACCCGGTATCGAGTAAAGGCGATCTTTCTTTATTCGCATATCGGGAATCGACTGAAGTAAACCGACCGTATAAGGATGCTTCGGGTTTTGGAAAATCGTTTGCACATTTCCTTCCTCTATCACCTTGCCGGCATACATGACAATGACACGTTCACACATTTGCGCCACTACCCCAAGATCATGGGTAATCATCATGATTGCCGTGTCTGTTTCTTTATTTAAATTCTTCATTAACTCTAGGATTTGTGCCTGGATCGTCACATCCAAAGCCGTTGTCGGCTCATCGGCTATAAGGAGTTTCGGCTCGCAAATCATGGCCATTGCTATCATGACCCTTTGTCTCATTCCACCTGAAAGCTGATGCGGATATTCTTTGAGCAATTCCTCGGCACGGCCAAGCCCAACCAGCTTCAACATTTCCACCGCTCTATGTCGGGCCTGCTTTTTGTTCCATTTTTTATGTATCCGAAGCGTCTCGACCAACTGCTCGCCAATAGTGAACACAGGATTCAGGCTTGTCATCGGTTCCTGAAATATCATCGCTATATCATTCCCACGAATTTTTCTCATTTTCGCTTCAGAGGCATTTGCGATGTTCTCTCCTTTAAAAAGGATTTCCCCCTCCACCTTACCAGCCGGCGAAGGAACCAGACCCATGATGGACAGAGAAGTTACGCTTTTTCCGCATCCCGATTCTCCTACAATTCCTAAAACCTCACCAGGATTGACATGGAAATCGATTGAATTCACGACAGGAATCACCCCATCGTCAGTACGAAAACTGGTTCGCAGCCCATTCACCTTAATAATTGGTTCGCCCATCAAATCACTTCCTATATATAACTTTTTTTCCAATTATATTATTGGGTTTATTATTGCATCAAAATTAAAATATTACAATATATTTTCTAAAAATTCTAATTTAACAGAATTATTTTTTTATTTTTCCTATTTACACACATTTTGGCACAAAAAAATGACTGCTTATTTGCAGTCATTACAAGGGGGAAATCAGATATCTCGATTTTATTGAGGGTAAATCGAGGTTTCCAGCGGGGAAGAAGCTATATTAGCTTTTGGGGAATGAATGGATGAAAGATAATCTATATACTACTGTCAAGTTTCACTAAATTGTGCTGAATATCTGTGCATTTATTTTTCATTATGGTCATATAAATACTTTTATTGTTTCCAATGTAGTAAGCATTAAATTGATCTGCCCTGCTATTCATTATTAGAAGTTTTCACATGGGTCGTCACCACATGGCGGGATAAACCCACTCTTACATCTTGCTTCCGTCCTGTAGCACGCCATCATGCCAACCTCCACGTAGCACTATAAACCAATATGTTCAAAATCTTTGGGCTTACCATCATTTTGTTTAGACCCAATGAATTGAACCCTCTCGGCAACCACTTCAGTTACATATACATATTTGCCCTCCTGATTTTCGTATCTCCTTGTTTGTATTCTGCCAGTTATGCCGATTGTTGCACCTTTTTTACAATATTGAGCAGTATTTTCAGCCGACTTTTTCCATATGATACACTGTACGAAGTCCGCCTCATAGTTTCCGTCAGTATTACGGAAGTTCCGGTTGACTGCTAACGTGATATTGGAAACAGCCTTGCCATCGGGTGTGTATCTTAATTCAGGATCCTTCGTAAGCCTGCCGACAAGGGTAACTTGGTTAATCATCTTTTCACTCCTTCCTCTTTAATATGCTTTAATCATACTCTTTCTTCCATTGATTAAAAAATGGAGGAAATGGTCTTATTACACTATTTTCCTTCATAAAAAACCGTTTGGATTGATGCAAAATCATTTTTTATTGATTAAAATCAGGTGAAAAACGAATAGTTAACAAAATTAAATATTTTGCAAATTTTTATCCTATCCTTCATAATTTAGACAAATGTTGGGTTTTCATTTCATTAAGGAACTTTTTTTTAGTATGATATAATTACCTTTAAAAGGATTAAATCGATATGTACCATTTCAAAATTTACGTTTAAGAGAGGTAATACCGCTCTTTCTTGCAAGAAACGGAGGAATTAGATGAAATCATTCAAATTGATCTCGTTGCAAATTGTTACTGAAAATTTAAACTTGATTGATATCGCATTAACAGATGGACTGATTATAAATAAAGAAAACGACGCCAGAACATGGTTACTGGAAGCCTTTGTAGAAGAAAATCAGTTCAATAAGCTTCAACCCTCACTTCCCAATATAGACGGAGAGGTGTATATCCAGGCAGTCATTACCAAAAAGGACAATGAACCGGCTTTGTTCCACACTGTTTTACGTACAATAAGAAAAGTGGGCAACCATTATAGCCTTTTATTCGTTGGCCACATCCAAAAAACACGGAGCAAATATGCAGAACTCCTTCTTGAAGATTTGGTCCAAAAGGGTCTATCCGGCGATGAATTAATAAAAGAGTTCAAGCAAAAAATCCGCTCAAAGCCTAAATTAGCAACTAATAAATAAAAACCCTTCCCTTAATTCCCATCCCTAATCGAATGCACATAAAAAAGACTGACTTAGACGAATAAGGATACAAATCCTCTTCTTACCTAAGCCAGTCTTTGTCATTCTGCTAATTACTTATTGTTGTCGTCTTTTTTCTTAATCAAGTCATCCGCATCATTATCGACGTTATCATTGACGTTATTATCGTCGTTATCATCGTCGTTATCAAGCACTCCATCATCATCGTTATCATTCATATCGTTATCATCGTTGTTATCATTTACACCATTTTTATTATCTTCTATGATGTTGTTATCATCTTCTGGTGCGGGATTTTTGTCATTATCATTATCATTCGTTCCACATCCAGCAAGGAACATAATAGATAATAAAGATCCCCCAATTAGTGCAAAAATTTTCTTCATCATTTTTGGCAACCTCCCTTCTTTCTTTATCAATAATTATTTTGCCCGAATGTGAAAATAACTTGCGCCCTATTTTAAATTTAAAAAGAAAAATTCGCTTTGCTTAATCATTAAAAAATGCCGGACATATAAAATGTCCGGCTTTCAAAGGGAGAATAGAAAGTTCTAAAACCGCTCTTGCTTTAAAAAAGCAATACAGTGCTTTATATATACACCGCTTCACGATTCCTTAAACCATTTTCCGAGAAATATAGTTAAAACATTCCATTTTCCTTTCGTGGAAAATGGATCTTATTTGTCACCAAAGGCAAACATGATATCGGCTTCACATGCTGTTTCTCCATCTACCGTTGCCACTGCTTTCCCTTTACCCATTGACCCTCTCATACGCACTATTTCCACTTCCAGACGCAGCTGATCACCTGGTTTAACTTGCTTCTTAAAGCGGCAATTATCAATCCCAGCGAAAAATGCAAGCCGCCCTTTGTATTCTTCTTGTTTCAAAACGGCTACAGCGCCGACTTGCGCTAAAGCCTCTACAATCAAAACCCCAGGCATAACTGGATAATCGGGGAAATGGCCATTAAAGAATTCTTCATTTGCTGAGACATTCTTCAATCCAACCGCTCTTTTCCCTTCATCTATTTCTATGATCCGGTCGACTAATAAGAATGGGTATCGATGCGGGATTATTTCCTTTATTTGTGTGATATCAAGCATACATGTTCCTCCTATGACTTAAATAATTCTAACATAACATAAACTCGCCCCTGTCATGTAGACAGAGGCGTAGTTGCCATGTAATATAAATCCGATAACGACAGCAACTACTTCAAAAAAACATGGAACTACGCGCCCTTGTTCACTATATCAATAATATGGGTCCATGTGGATTTTTGGAAAACATCCATTGCATGTCCTCCACCAATCACACTATATCCTAATAGTGCCCCGGATAATACAGCAATGAAAATCAATCCGATAACAATGAGTAAACGAAGCCAAATTGGCAAAAGACGGACCTTGATTCTACGATTCGGTTTCGCCTCAACTTCCTTTATCTCTTCTTCAATTTCTTGTCTCATTACACGATTTTGTTCCATATAGAATGTGAAAGCTCCTTTTAAGAAAACTCGCCGACTGATTTTCCCTATACACCAGAAATTCAGCAGCTATGCAAAATGATCGGCACGTATGATTCTCTTTGTTATGAATACATTATAACCGATTTGCTCTAATTCCGCAGGGAGACATTTTATTTACCAGATACCTTAACGGATTCCATTGACTAATCCGCTCATTTGATCAGCCATCGTTACAGCACGGGATTGAAATTGGTAAGACCGCTGAACATTGATTAGATCCGTCATTTCTTTGGAAAGATCGACATTTGATGACTCCAGAGACCCTTGACGGACTGCTGCCCGGTTGCGGGAATCCCCTGTTAATGCAGTCATGATATCGTCTTCAGTAACACCCAAGGCATTAAAGTTTTTGGGCAGTCCAAGTAAATTTCCGCCTAGCCGGTCAAGAAATTGCGGTTTCTTTACCGAGACGATTCCGAGCCCAAAACTCTTTTCGCCATATTCTTCCGTATCCACTATCAATAGGCCACTTTCCGAAATCTTAATGTCTTTAATATTTCCCTCAATGAGGATCGGTTCACCATTTTCATCAAGGACTTTATGTCCAGCAGAGGTAACGAGCATCATTCGGGCGTTAGCATTAGGAGATAAATAAAAGGCCCCATCCCTTGTAAGCCTTGTATTGACCCCATTATCGTCAGGAACGCTTACGGTGAAGAATTGGTCATCCCGGATGAATGCAGCATCAAGATTGCGGTCCGTCGTCTTTAAGGCTCCCTGTGAAAGCACCAAATGAGATTGGCTTATCGTAGCCCCTGTTCCTTGCCGGATGCCAGGTGTGGTCCATCTTCCTTTTTCCTTGGTGTCACTCGGTTGATTATTGAAACTCTGTGTCAATAAGTCATTGAAACTCGTTTGGGTCTTTTTGTAGGCAGTCATGTCTGCATTCGCGATATTATTACCTATTTGGTCGATTTTACTTTGAAGTTGGTTCAGCGTATTTGTCGCTGTCATCATGGTACGATTCATGTATATTCCCCTTACATGTCCAAATTTCCAAAGGCGGTTTTCTGCTAATGTTCAATTAAAGCCTGCCAACTTCATTGACCGCTTTATCCAAACTTTTATCATAGGCTTGAAGAACCTTCTGACTCGCTTCAAAAGAGCGGTATGCCGACATCATTTCTGTCATCGTTCTCGATTGGTCAACATTGGAGCCTTCAAGAAAGCCTTGCTTAGTAGAAAAACCGACATCTGCAGCCGCGTATGCGCTAGGTAAATCCCTATCATTCACAGCCTTGTACAGGCCTTCCCCATCCTTCATGAGCTGTAATGACGGATCATCCGAATAACCGATGCCCATACGTGCGGTTTGAACATTTCCTTCTAAAATAACACCTTTTTCCGCTACTGTGAATTGATCGCCATCAAGCTGGATCTTTTCATTATTTTCGTTCAATACATAATGACCAGAAGGCGTAGTCAGATAACCTTGCCCATCTAGAGTGAAACTGCCGTTGCGCGTATAACGGATGCCACCATCACCATCCTGAACAGTAAAAAACACCGACCCTCGCAGACCGGTTTCTTCATTGATCGGAAGATTTTCATCAACCAAGGAAATATCCGTATTAAGCTGGGTTTCCTCCAATGTGCCCTGGGCAAATAAAGGATTTGCCTCCTGTACGTAAACCCCAGTACTGAGCCCCCCGACCTGGGATAATTCAGGAAAATTCAATTTATTCTCCGCAGGAACCGTTTTGCCTTCTATGTTGCTGATAAGCATTTCCGGAAAAGACCTTACACTCATTTGATCCGCTTTATACCCTGTTGTATTCGCATTGGACAAATTGTTTGTGAGCAATTCTGTGCGCCTTTGCTGTGTAAGCATCCCGGAAGCAGCCGTATAAAAACCTCTTAACATCTTCTTCACTCCTCAATTTACATAACATATCCCGTTCAATTTCTCATTATCTATCTTATCGGTCATGAACGTCAGTATCTTAAGGAAAAGGGACAGCATTAGGAAGAAGAATTTGTCTATATCGTAGGCTAGGTCAGATTTAAAGGAATGGTGTTAAATTCTCGATTAAAAGAAGAGGGCCTATTGCTCATCTGTACTAGAACTGCACGCACTTTCACTATGCCTCACGTTTGTCTGAACCTTAGACCCCTATCTTATGATGCGGATTTCGATCCGCTTTTTAGTTGAATTTGTGACGTGGCAATTTATCCATATTATCAAGCATGATACCGGTTCCGATTGCTACACAATCCATTGGCTGCTCGGCAACGAGTACTGGGACCTTAAGCTCTTCAGCAAGGAGTAAATCAATCCCATGAAGCAATGCTCCTCCGCCTGTTAAAATGACGCCGCGGTCGATGATATCAGCAGAAAGTTCTGGCGGTGTCCGCTCAAGTACGCTTTTTGCAGCTTGTACAATGATGGAAACCTGCTCGCGAAGAGCTTCCTCAATTTCTTCCGAGTTGACCGAAATGGTTCTAGGCAATCCTGATACCATATCTCGTCCACGAATATCGATGACTTCATTACGGGAACCAGGGAAGACTGTTGCAACCTGAATTTTAATGTTTTCCGCTGTACGTTCACCAATCAGAAGCTTATACTTCCGCTTGATATAATGTAAAATTTCATTATCGAATTTGTCACCGGCCATTTTGATAGAAGAAGATGTAACGATATCCCCCATTGAAAGGACGGCAATATCCGTTGTACCCCCGCCAATGTCTACGACCATATTGCCGCTTGGTTGAAAAATATCCATACCGGCACCGATTGCAGCCACTTTTGGTTCTTCTTCAAGGAATACTTTTTTTCCGCCGCTTTTTTCAGCAGCTTCTTTAATCGCTTTTTGTTCAACACTTGTTATGTTGGTCGGGCAGCAGATTAAAATTCTAGGCTTTGAAAGGAAGCCTTTCACATTCAATGTATTGATAAAATGCTTAAGCATCGATTCTGTTACATCAAAATCCGCAATGACACCGTCTTTTAAAGGACGGATTGCGATGATGTTTCCTGGAGTACGGCCTACCATTTTACGAGCTTCTTCCCCGACGGCAAGAACACGGTTCGTATTCTTATCAATCGCAACTACCGAAGGCTCATTTAACACAATTCCTTTACCTTTGACATGTATAAGAACATTGGCTGTTCCAAGATCTATCCCAATATCTCTAGCAAACATTTCTTAAATCCTCCTTGAATATCCTCACATATAACCTACTTCTGTCCTAATTGTTTATTTTACCATATTGCATTGACACAAGTAAGTATGAATTATAAATAAACACTAATAAATACTATTATTCCCTTTTTTGCCAATATGTAAAAATAATCGAAGCCTTATGTACTAAATTTTCCGCATTTCCCCATAAAAAAATCCCGGCATGGAACCGCAATCAAGGTTAAGAAAAAAGCTGACATTCACTTTCATGTCCCCTTATTCAGTCCCCGATTGCCCGATTCACTTCCAATTACCGGAATGATTCAAGTATCATTTAACGATTTCTTCTTCTCTTTCAGAACGTTTATATTTTAATTTTGTCGCTTCTCCACCTCTAAGGTGGCGAATGGATTTATGATAATCCAATATATCCTTCACTTCGTTAGCCAAATCAGGATTAATTTCTGGCAGCCTCTCAGTTAAGTCTTTATGAACCGTGCTTTTAGAGACTCCGAACTCTTTTGCAATGACGCGGACTGTTTTTCTAGTTTCCACGATATACTTTCCTATCTTGATAGTTCTTTCTTTGATGTAATCGTGCACACCACTCGACCTCCCCAAATTGGATGTGAGAAGTGTGAAATGAGATTCGTATTTTTCGAATCGAATACCGCTGCCCTATAAACAATGAAAGATAGAATTATTCACCTATTAGATAATTTGTAATAAACGATTCCTCACCTCAAACACTCTCTTTGCATGGTTTATAACATCTTATTAGCTTGGTTAAGAATATATGCCTAATGGGACAGGAGGTTTGAATTTATTTCTGATTTTCATCTATTTATTTTCATTAGACGTAAATTATTTCCCGAGAAATTTGTCAGAAATTCAAAGGTTTCAGCATATTGGCCAATATTTCCTCGAAAAAAAAAGGAAGCCGTTCAAAGTGAACGGCTTCCTTTTACCAAATTTTCAGTTGTTGTCATTCGTAACGCTCTAGGTTTTTGTTTTGATTTTATTAAAAATCTTAATCTTAATTAGATTGATTTAGCGAATCTTTTAAGGAATCGCTTTCTTCAGTTGTATCTTCACCAGGGACAGAGCCTTCCTCATCAGTGCCACTCTCTAAATCAGTGCTCTCGTCAGTTTCGTCAACTGCAGGAGTTTCCTCTTTATCAGCTTCAGATCCTTCGACTGCAGGTGTTTCTTCTTTATCGGCTTCAGACCCTTCGACTGCAGGTGTTTCTTCTTTATTAGCTGAATCTTCAAGTTCGCTGCCTTCGGCTTCAGTTGCCGATTGAATCGCAGAAGCTTGTTTATCAACAAAATCAAGTGGGTTTAACGCAATGTTATCTTTTCTGATTTCGAAGTGAACATGTACGCCAGCCTCTTCATTGATTTGGCTTTTTCCAGCTTTTGCAATTGCTTGTCCTTGTTTCACTTTGTCACCGACTGCAACCTTAATGTCTTTAACAGATTGATAACGGGTAACAACGCCATCTTCATGCTCTACTTCAACTAAATTTCCAAGTAACGCATCGTCTTGAACTTTCGTTACATTTCCACTTAAGGAAGCTTTTACATCGAAAGTCTTTCCATCTTCCATTGCAATGTCTATACCTTTGTTTTGCTCATATCTATTGTTGTAGAATACCAATGCTTCTTCTTGTGCCTTTTCATCCGCATTCACATCATAAAACTGTTTCTTGATAACCGTTTTGTCTGCATCGGCTACAGGCATCTTGATTGTCTCAAGATTACTATTAACCTCTACAGAAGGCTCACCATAGTTTTTTCCTGTTTCAGCTGATTCCTCTTTGCCATCTTTAGCTGAATCGTCAAAACTATTTTGTAATAAGAAGGCCGCGGCTAAGATTATGGCTGCACTTGCGATATAGATTGCTGATAATGCCCAACGTTGTTTTAGTATACGTCGGATTGTGGAAGTTGGTTTCTTTTCTTCCTCTCTCATATTAATCACCTCAGCAATCATTCTGAACATTTTGTTAAGATTATATACATTCAAGAAAAAAATTTTTTAGATTTATTTTGTGGAAATGAAACCGATTTTATTCGTAGAATGGTAAAATGTTTGGTATCTTACTGTTGAAGGATGTTTAAATCATGAAAAAAACTTTTAAACTTGTGTTAACGTTATTGCCATTTCTATATATGATTGCCATTTGGATAATGTCGAGCAACCCCGATGATATGATTCTTGATCTTCCCTCATCCTCTATTGACCGATTTATCAAAGAGGCACTTCATCTGGTCGAATTTGCCCTTTTGTATATATTATTAGTTTCCGCCCTTGCTGCAAACCAAAAACTGAAGCCTGGTTTAAGCCTGTTGGCGGCACTTGTGGCTTGCCTTTACGGAGTTATTGATGAATACCACCAATCTTTCGTCCCATACCGCTCCTCTACCTTAATAGATGTCATTAAAGATATCATAGGAGTAGCAGCAGTCTATTTCCATGTCCAATATCATTATTTCAAGCGTGAACGGGGCTTTTTGACCATTATAGTAAAATTAAGCGCAAAAAAATGAGAGATGGGGATCCCCATCTCTCATTTTTTTGCTGTCATCGTATTCAGCCACTTACTTGAAGACTGAACTTTGACGCCTTTATAATAATATTTCACGATGTCTTCATAGGTTTTACCTTCCCTGGCCATGCCATTAGCACCATATTGGCTCATTCCAACTCCGTGTCCGGATCCTTTTGTCGTGATGACAATCTGGTTGCCTTGACGCTCCCAGTCAAAATCGGATGATGTCAGCCCGAGCCTCTCACGAATCTGTTTTCCTGTCATTTTCTTTCCTGCGATTTCCACTACACCTACGCGATTACCTGATGTTCTTTCAATGACAGTCCCTATTGATGTTCCCGAAGAAAGGCTTACACCCAGTTTTTTTTCAAAATCGGCAGTATCCACTACAACTTTATTATAAAATTTTGGTGATTCTTCTTTATCCCACGGACTGGATACACTTTTTAAATAGGGATAATCAGCTTGCCAATAGTCCTCGGAATTTTCCGTGTAGCCATTACTGGTCGAAAAAAAAGTGGCAGTAATCGGTTTTCCTTCATAGGTTAGAATTTGACCCGCAGTTTCTTTTATAGCCTTGTTAATTTTTTGCATCTTCGATTTATAATCAGAGCCCCACTGTTTTTTCAGCTCATCATTATTCTTATAAACTTGGTGCATGACCGTATCGCTTACATCGGCACCATCCGGCAAGCCCAATCGACTTTCGCTTATAAGCTGATTGACAATGTAAGTTCTCGCTGTCAATGCTTGAGCCTTCAGCGCTTCTTCTTCAAAATCCGCTGGCATTTCAGCCGCAACCACACCAGTCAAGTACGATTCAATCGGCAGTTTTTCAATCTTTTTTGCAGATGTCCGGTAAACGGCAACTTCTACGGAACTCATTTCATTTGCAGCTACCTCTTTACCCTCATTCTTCACTTTCTTTTCTAATTGTTCGGTCAACTGCCCACTAGTCTTATCATTTGAAAATGGAAGCACAAGCACTGCCGGAATCATGATAATTACGAATGCTACTGCTATGAATAGTACGATCATCGGTTTGATTGCTTTCAAATTCCTGAGCCTCCCTACACTTGTTTTCTCTGCCGTATATAATCGTATCCAGCAGGTATCTTTACATAACAAATGTATGTCGAGGGACAAGCTTTTATGAATAGAAAAACGACATCTATTTAACTGTAGTTGATGAATCCGGAACAAGACAAAAAAACCATTCACGGTTCAATGACTCGAACGTGAATGGTTCTATAAGCTATTTATGCGTTTAAATCTGCAATTTTTTTTGTTTCAGCAGGTACATCTTCGTTAATACGTTCCACATCTGCACCTAGGGATGCCAATTTGCCATGGAAATTCACGTACCCTCTGTCAAGATGCTTCAGTTCTGTAACACGTGTAATGCCATCTGCAACCAATCCAGTCAGGATGAGCGCTGCCGCGGCACGTAAATCTGTTGCAGCTACTTCAGCACCTTGAATGTTAGTTGGTCCATTAACGATAACGGAACGACCTTCGATTTTAATATTGGCATTCATGCGACGGAATTCCTCAACATGCATAAAACGGTTTTCGAAAACGGTCTCCGTAATCATACTAGTTCCTTCAGCACGCAGTAATAATGCCATCATTTGCGATTGCATATCAGTCGGGAAACCAGGATGCGGCATTGTTTTGATATCAATGGCCTTCAAGGTTTTTGGACCGATAACGCGTAATCCATCTTCTTCTTCAAGAATTTTAACGCCCATTTCCTCCATTTTAGCAATAAGGGAAGTAAGGTGTTCAGGTACAGCTCCTTGAACAAGAACATTGCCGCCAGTAAGAGCGGCCGCAGTCATGAATGTACCAGCTTCGATACGGTCAGGTATAATCGTATGTTCAGTGCCATATAATTTATCGACACCTTCGATTCTCATCGTACCAGTACCGGCACCTCTGACTTTGGCACCCATTTTATTAAGGAGATTCGCAAGATCTACAATTTCAGGCTCTTTGGCCACATTTTCAAGAATAGTTATACCTTCAGCAAGTGTTGCTGCCATCATGATGTTTTCAGTGGCACCCACACTCGGGAAGTCAAGATACACTCTTGCACCCTTAAGTCTGCCTTCTACCTCGGCATCAATGAAACCATTGCCGACCTTCACTTTTGCTCCCATCGCTTCAAAGCCCTTTAAATGCTGATCGATAGGACGTGATCCGATGGCACAGCCACCAGGAAGAGCAACGCGGGCCCGGCCATTCCTTGCTAATAATGAGCCCATCACTAAAACCGAAGCTCTCATTTTACGTACATATTCAAATGGTGCTTCTTCTAATAACTCTCTTGATGCATCTACAGTTACTTGATTGTCATGAAAGGCAACATCTGCATTTAAGTTGCGCAATACTTCATTGATTGTATATACATCGGAGAGCGTAGGAACATCTTTAATGATACTTTTCCCATCACTTGCTAATAATGTTGCAGCGATAACTGGCAAAACGGCGTTTTTAGCACCTTCTACTTTAACTGTCCCGCTAAGCCTTTTTCCGCCGCGGACGATGATTTTTTCCAAAAGTATTCCCCTCCGCGTCCATTTTCTCTATATTAATATTCAAACGTTATGATTGGTGTGCCAACTACAAAGTTCGTTCGGTCACCCAATCCTTCTGTCCGTAGCCCAAACTGCAAATTTAATTTTTCTTTTGTCAATGGTTGTTTAAACAATGTTGAATGTGCAGATATAGATGTAAAGTTTGTTTCATGCACACTTTCAATTTCCCTTGCTTGGAACATATCTAACAGGTCTTCAGTTTTAGAGTTTAAAACCGAATCCATATTATCATTGATAGACCCTTTAATACAAGAAAAAATTGAAGGAGTTCCTATAAATAGGTCATTCACCCTGTTTTGGAACATAGCAGTAAAAAATGCCGCATTGGCTTCCTTCCACTCTTTCCCCTTCACTTCGTAAATAACATAGGTAACTTTATCAAATTTCTCTTCCGTTGTCATTATTTTGATAGACTCGGTCAGACCTGAATCGACATTGTAAGTTAACGCCTCAGCCTTCCAGCCGGAAGCATCATCTTTCCGGTGCCATTGAAATTGAGGGTATTTTCGTTTTAAAGCTGTAACTTCGCTTTCAAACTCTTGTTTAGTTGTAATAATCTCTTTATTTATTTCTCTAGTGAGTACAGACCAATCCCCTATGTCCAAATCTTCATCTTTTTGTAACAGTCCCACCAATTTAACTATATCTGGTTTACTTTCTGCCACAATCGTACTATTCCCAATTAAAATCACCGTCAAACCGAGAAATACTATGTATGTTAACATTTTTTTATTTAAAAAATACATGTTAAATCCCTCCCCTTTTACACATTCTTTCCACAAGGAGAGAGATCATACTTCAAGTTTTCCGACAATTGGTGACAACTTCCCCTTAAACTGGCAGGAAGCAAAAGCGAATACAAGAGTAGAATCATATTTTGCTATAAGAAAACTCTTACAGCTTATCAGTCATTACTAAACATATACGGAAGTTGGTTTGCAAATCCCAGGTAGTCGAGGAAGAAATTACTTACAACTGAACCGATGGCAACAGTTAATAAAATATATAAAACCCTGGCCTTGATGACCGAATTGGATCTTAACATTTTATCAAAATGTAATGCCTGTAAAGCCCACCAGGTAACTGCGATGAAAAACAAGTGTGCAATAATCCCTGTTAAAGCCTGCTGTCCCATTGCTGAAAACATGTACATACCTCCTAAAAGACACCCAAATTCTATTCTAACACAAAACCCCTGCATTTTTGGAATTTAAAAGGAAGAATTGCAAAATATCTTTTAAAACTGTAAATAGAGGCTTGATCCAATGGAACAAGCCTCTGATACAGGCATTATATCATTTACTCGAAATAAAGTCTGTAAATTCGCCAAATTGATCATGAATAAAATCAAAGGCAATATTTGGCACCACCCCGAAAAGAATGGTGCCTATCACGCAAATGATCAACACGGCGTAAAGACCCGGACGAATTTTAATGATCTTCTCCGAATGAATGGGTCGGAAAAAGACCTGCACCAATAATCCGAAATAATACACATAGGAAACAATGGTTCCTGCAATCATGATTCCCGCAAGGACAAAATGTCCAGGCTCCGTTATGAAGGTTCCTAGAAAAATATTGAGTTTGCCAATGAAACCTGTCGTCCCGGGAATTCCAGCAAGCGCCAGGATAAATACGGTGAATGCCAAGGCAAGATACGGTGATTTCCTCCCCAGCCCCGCGAGAATGCTAATATCTTCTGACCCACTTTGACTGGAGAGCAGCTGAATGACTGCAAATACACCTATATTCATCAATACATAAGCCATTAGGTAAAACCAGACAGTATCCAGCAGGAAATATCCCCCGCCCAATGTTGCCACCGCTACAAGCAGGTAACCCGCATGGGCGATACTTGAATAGGCGAACAATCGTTTTAAATTTTGCTGCCTTAACGCAACCACATTTCCAATGATGATCGTCAGTCCCGCCAATGAAGCTATATAGATATTATTTTTTTCCAAAAAGTCGAGCGCTCCGAACGTATCACCGGAAGCTGTTAGGAACAACGAGAGAAAAATGCGCAGGATGATGATGAAACCCGCCATTTTCGAAATTACACTCAAGAAGGCTGTGACCGGTGTCGGTGCCCCCTCATAGACATCCGGCGCCCACATATGAAATGGGGCGGCAGCTATCTTGAAGGATACACCGACAAATACCATGAAGAAAGCGAGTCCCATAATGTATTGCAGCTGGCCGTCCGTCATTGCAGCCATCGTCCGGCTCATTTCGCCTAGATTGACGGAACCGGTCACTCCATATAAATAGCTCATTCCGAATAAAGTGATCGCTGTGGAAATGCCTCCGTTTATCACATACTTCATGGACGCTTCGTTGGACTTCCGATCATGCTTGCGTATTCCGACCAATATATAAGATGAAAGTGAAAGAAGTTCCAGTCCAACGAACAGCGTTATCAAATCACCGCTTGAGGACATGACCATCGCTCCAAGCAAAGCGGTCAGGAACAGGTAATAAAATTCCCCCCGGTGCTCCCGAAGCCCCTCTTGCGGTTCATATCCTTCAGCCAGAAGGATGATTAGGGCCGCTCCGAATAAAAGCAGCAACTTAAAGGCTTTTGCAAATGAATCTAAACGAAACGTATCGGATAAGATACTGACTGTCTCAAAGGATAGCAGGCTAATCAGTGACAAACATGCCAAAATGATTCCGGTTAACGCGAGCCATGCCAGTTTTCTCCGATTAAAGTGCTTCGGCCAGAATAAATCCAATATCGAAAGAAACATGGCCGTTCCAAGGATGATGAATTCCGGCATCATCGCTCCCCAATCATAAGAAAGCATCGTGTTCCAATCCATCCTTCATCGCCCCCCTAGAGCTAGCATCATGGCTTCAATCGTTCCTTGAAGAGGCCCGCCTAACAAATTTGGATATACCCCGACAGTTATTATCAAACCGAGAAGAACCAATGCCGGCAAAAACTCCCAGCTCCTAAGGTCCCTTTTCTCTGTTTCTATCAAGCTATCATTTTTTCCGAAAGTCATCAGCATGACCGCCCTCAGTACATAAACTGCGGTTAATACCAGCCCGATCACCCCTATTGCCGCAAGGAACGGCTGACTTTTGAATAAGCCAAGAAATACCATGAATTCACTGATGAAACCGGACATGCCAGGCAAACCGAGTGAAGCCATCCCGCTAGCTAACATAAACCCTGAAAAAATCGGCATCGACTTGGCCAATCCCCCAAGCTTAGGAAGCATCGTGGTTCCCGTCCGCTCATACAACACTCCCACCAGGAAAAACAATAAAGCGGCAATTAGCCCGTGTGAGATGACTTGAAAAATAGCTCCCTGAATGCCCGCTTCATTCAAGGCTCCCAGCCCCATCATGACGATACCCATATGTGAGATTGACGAGTAGGCTAAAACGAGCTTGAAATCCATTTGTACCAGCGCTAGAAATGCACCATATAAAAAACTGAGGACCCCAAACAGGACAATGGTAAAGGCCAGGCTTTTATATTGTTCAGGAAATATCCCCATTCCAAACCGGATGATTCCGTATGCCCCTATTTTCAATAGGACACCCGCATGTATCATGACTATGGATGGAGGTGCTTCAGCATGGACCCGCACCATCCAGCTGTGAAAGGGAAAGACGGGCAGCTTTATCGCAAATGCAACGAGAAAGGCGAGACATAAACCATATTTCATCGAACCGGATATGGGTGCAAAAAGCGAAACACCGCCCATTGTCATCATCTGTGTCAATGCCGCAATGTTAGTCGTACCTGTCCTGGCAAACAAAATCAAAATGGCCACCAATAAAACGGCCGAACCAATGCCATTATAAATCAGAAAACTATAAGAAGCTTTCTCCCTCTCCAGAAAACCCCATCTACCAATTAAAAAGAACGCAGGAATCAATGTCATTTCAAAAAAGATGAAAAAAAGGATCAAATTTTCTGCCGTGAAGACACCGAGCATTCCGATCTCCAGGATCAAAAATAACAAATAATACCCTTTCCATTCTTTTTTTATATAAATGGAGGCGATTGCAGCCAGTGATGAAATGATTGTTGTCAGTAATATGAAGATGAGACTTAATCCATCCAGACCCAACTCAAAGTCAACCGTGAAGAGCTTGGGATCATACATCTCCAAGTTCCCAAACCTGATCCAATTCAACTTAATGTCAAACAAGGATAGGGCCACACCCGAATAATATTGGCTGCATAGAAAGAACGAGAGGAAAAGGGGAGGCAGTGTTCCGAAAAAGCCAAATTGTTTAATGGTCCTTTCCTCTTTTTTCGGCATAAGGGCAACCATCACTATGCCCAGCAGCGGTGAAAACACTAAAAGCGAGAGCAAATAGACATTCATCTTAGATACCCCCCAGTCACTGCAAAAATCACCAACAGTACCGCAAGTCCCAGAAAGGCTATCATGCCATATTGCTGTACCTGTCCCGTTTGCAGTTTAGACCCTATTTTCCCCAATCCTTCTATTGAACTTGTTACAGTGGAAACCAGGCCACCGATAATGAACCTTTCAATATAAGATAGGAATATACTGAAGCCTTTGATTACATAACCTGCAGTAAGGTGGTAAATCTCATCTATATAATACTTATTTTCCAAAACCCTATATACCCCGGAGTTTTCTTTGACAAGCCATTCCCGAGGTAACTTCTTTTTAGCGTATATCATATAAGCAAGGTATATCCCGGCCAGCGATACAAGCACAGCCATCAACATGATCCAAACGGGACCCTCACTATGGCTGGCACCTAGAAGAGTTTCATTACCCTCCACAAGCCACTCCCCAAGGAAAGTTCCAAACCACGGTGTTTGGATATACCCACCGATTACAGCAAGCAAAGCCAATACGAGCATCGGAATTAACATGATGGATGGTGATTCCTTGACCTGTTTTACTTGACTGCGCGAATCGCCTGCAAACATCATGAAAAACAGCCGGAACATATAAAACGCAGTTAAAAAGGAGGTAACCACCGCTAGACCAAACAATATATAACTACCATTCTCCCAGGCAGCCATCAGAATTTCATCTTTACTGAAAAAACCCGAGAGCAACGGAAACCCCGATATCGCCAAAGTGCCAGTCAAGAACAGCGGCCCAGTCCAATTCAACTTACCCCATAGACCGCCCATCTTTTCCATATCCTGTGTATGTATAGCGTGAATAACACTGCCTGCCGCCAAAAACAGCAATGCTTTAAAAAAGGCATGGGTCATTAAATGAAACACCCCGGCTACATATCCCGAAGTACCCAAAGCAAGCATCATAAAACCAAGCTGAGAGATTGTCGAATAGGCCAATACACGCTTAACATCCTTTTGCACTATGGCAATGCTTGCGGCAAATATGGCTGTAATTCCACCTGTTATTGCTACGACCTGCATCGCAGCAGAACTAGCCATGAATAACGGAAACATGGCCGCCACCAGGTAAACCCCTGCAGCAACCATGGTTGCTGCGTGTATCAATGCGGAAACCGGAGTGGGGCCTTCCATTGCATCCGGAAGCCATGTGTGAAGTGGAAATTGTCCAGACTTCCCAACCGCACCGATAAAAATCAAAATAGCGATTAAAGTCAGTTTTCCACTTGATATCATGCCCGATTGAACGGCTTGAAAGATCTCTCCATATTCAAAGCTGCCTGTTTCCCAGAATAGAAGAATGATGCCGATTAAGAGCCCTACATCCCCAATCCTGGTCATGATGAATGCCTTCTTCGCTGCAGCCTTAGCTTCCAGTTTATAAAAGTAAAACCCGATGAGCAGGAAAGAACCCACCCCGACCAATTCCCAGAAAATATAAAGCTGTAATAAATTGGGTGCCATGACTAGACCAAGCATGGCAAAGGTGAAGAAGCCCAGATAAGCATAAAAAATGGAGAATCGCACTTCACCCTTCATATACCCCTTCGAATATATCTGGACAAGCAGGCTGACAAGGGAAACGATCACAAGCATCAAGGCATTAAGCTGATTGATTTCGAATCCGGCTGTAAGTTGCGTCCCTCCGAAGGAAAGCCAATCTATCGATATATTATAAGTAGGTTCTTTAAATCGCTCTGTCAGGACAAGCAACGATAAAACAAACGAAGCCAATGTACATATTATTCCTATAAAAGCCCCTCGTTCCCGCAACCGCCCGCCTGATAGAAGCAGAACCAGAAACGTGACGAGTGGAAAGATCGGTATGAGCCATGCGTGCTCCATCATCGTATCAAATCCCCTTCTTCATTTATATAAACCTTCAATTCTTCATTATTTCCATTTCATCAACATTGACCGTCTTCCGATTGCGATAAAGGGACATTAGTATAGCCAGCCCTACAGCTGCCTCGGCCGCAGCGATCGTAATCGTGAATAAGGAAAAAACTTGACCCGTAATGGATGGCGTTACCCCGAACTTACTGAAGGCAACTAAATTGATATTCGCAGCGTTCAGCATCAGCTCGATCGAAATCAAAACAATGACCGCATTTCTTTTCGTCAATGCCCCATACAGCCCTATACAAAATAAAACGAGTGCCAATACAAGGTAAGCCGACAAGGGAACTCCCGTCATGATCGATCTCCCTCCTCATCATCTTTTTTAGCCAATACGATGGCACCGACTAAAGCAACAAGCAGGAGTACCGACATCACTTCAAATGGAATCACATATTTTGAAAAAAGTTCGATTCCTATTTGCTTTGTATTTTCCTCATGCAAGGCCGTTGGCTGTACAGGTATATCCAGATTATAAATCCCCAGATAAACCGCCACGGCGAATCCAGCAATCGCTGCGAGCAAGGAGAATTTCCCCCAGCCCCCTTTAGCGGGTGCATCATTTTCCTGGTGCTTTGTCAGCATAATCCCGAATAGCATCACGATCGTGATTGCCCCTGAATAAATAAGGATTTGGACAATGGCGACAAACTCGGCCGAAAGCAACATATAAATGCCTGCAATGCCCAAGAAAGTAAAGACAAGTGCAATTACCATGTGCACCACTTTTGTTAAGGTAATCAGCAGCACCCCGCCTAATATCGCGACGAGTGCCAAACCAATAAAGGCAATTAATTCACCCGACAAACTCATACTTTATTCACCTTCCGGATATTTTCATCATTTTCATCCAGCCATTCCAGATTTTTAAATAGATGATCACGGCTATACTCTGCCAGCTCGAATTGATTCGTCATCACGATCGCTTCTGTAGGGCAGACCTCCGTGCATAAATCACATAAAATGCAAATCTCGAAATTGATGTCATACGTATCGATGATTTTCCCTTTTTTCAATGGGTCAGGATGTTTCTTACCAGTTAATTGAATACAATCCGTTGGACAAATCGTCACGCATTGATTGCATACAATACACTTTTCAGGATAGAATTTTTGGATTCCGCGGAAGCGGTCAGGGAGCGGAAGCGGCTCATTCGGGTAGTCATAGGTCACTTTTTTCCTCGTCAAGTTCTTTAATGTATAGGTTAAACCTTTTGCTAAACCAAGCATATAAATCCCTCGCTTTCCGACCAGCTTATGTTTCTAAAAAAGGTTAAGCAATTCTTTTATTAGTGCCGTCAAAAATATATTTACTAATGCAACCGGAAGCAGCACTTTCCATCCGAATTCCATCAATTGATCGGCCCTTATACGAGGAAAGGTTACACGAATCCAGACCAATACATAGAATACGGCACTGAACTTCAGACCGAACCAGATGGCTGCCGGAATAAAATCCAAAAACGGAATAGAATTCCATCCCCCTAAAAATAATACAGTGGTTAGCGTTGCCATTGCAAACATATACACATATTCGGATAACATAAAGAAAGCCCATCGAAATCCAGAGTATTCAACATGATAGCCTGCAACAAGTTCGGATTCCGCTTCCGGAAGGTCAAAAGGAACCCTGTTCAACTCGGCAACCGCTGCAATAAAAAACACGATAAACGCAATCGGCTGAAGAAAAATGAACCAAACCTTTTCCTGGGCTGCAACTATATCATTCAAGTTTAAACTGCCTGTTAGGAGGACGATCCCCACTAGCGACATCACCAATGGGATCTCATAAGATATCATTTGCGCGGCTGCCCTCATCCCGCCAATCAAAGAATATTTATTATTGGATGCCCAACCCGCGGTGACGATGCCGATGGTCGATATGCCGGAAATCGCAATATAATAAAGCAGTCCGACACCAATATCCGCAAATTGGAAGGCATCGGTGAACGGCAAGGTGGCAAGGACCATGAAAGCAGGAGCAAAAGCAATTACCGGAGCTAAAATATATAACGGCTTATCAGCTTTTTTGGGTATCGTATCTTCCTTGATCAGAAGTTTCAAAACGTCAGCAACGGTCTGCAAGAGACCCCATTTCCCCCCAATTTGGTTTGGGCCGACACGCATTTGCATGAACCCCATGATTTTTCGCTCTGAAAGAATTCCATATGTCACAAACCCTAATACGACGAACAGGAGCAGGACTGCCAAACCAAAAAAAATGCCAAAATTCAGTAGACTTGGAGCTGAGTGGAGAAGATCCTTGATCATTTATCCATCGACCTCCCCTAAAACGATATCGATTGCACCTAATATCGTTATCAAGTTCGCCATATTTTCCCCTTCCAATAATTTCGGAAGAATTTGCAGATTATAGAATGAAGGTCTGCGAAATTTCAAGCGGTATGGCTCCTTTTTCCCTTCACTCGCGATATAACAGCCTATTTCCCCTCTTGGCGATTCAATTCGGACAAATGCTTCACCCTTAGGAACCTTTATTATTTTAGGGACCTTAGCAAGGATCGGCCCTTCTGGAAATTGCTCAACCGCCTGCTCGATGATTTTCAGTGATTCTTCGATTTCTTCCATTCTACAGTGATAGCGTGAAAAGGCATCACCCTCTTCCCTTGTAGGAACATCAAAGGTGAACCTGTCGTAAATGGAATATGGCTCATTTTTTCGCAAATCCCATTCCACACCTGTACACCTTAAGTTGGCACCGCTAAGCGAATACTGTAGGGCTTCTTCCTTCGTATAGATGCCCACCCCTTTAACCCGATTAACAAAGATTTCATTCCCTGTCACAAGCTCATGGTAACCGGCAAGCTGCTCCCTCATATAAGGGACAAACTCGGCAACCTTCGCAATCCAGTCTTCAGGAGCATCCCATTTCACGCCCCCGACACGCATATAATTGAATGTAAGGCGTGCCCCTGACAATTCAGTCAATAAATTAACGATCATTTCACGTTCTCGAAATGCGTATAGGAAAGGGCTCGTGGCACCTATATCCAGCAAGTATGTACCCCACCAGACAAGGTGGCTTGCCACTCTGCCCAATTCCATTGCAATAACCCGCAAATATTCTGCCCTTTCGGGGATCTCCACCCCCATCATTGTCTCAACAGCATGGCAAAGCACATAATTATTTGTCATTGCCGCTAGATAATCGAGCCGATCGGTATATGGGATTATTTGTGTATATTGCAGATTTTCCGCTAGTTTTTCCGTACCGCGATGCAAATACCCAATGACAGGTGTTGCCTCTTTTATAATTTCACCGTCAATCTTGATGACAAGCCGAAAAACACCATGTGTACTCGGATGCTGCGGCCCGACATTGAGAAGCATTTCTTCCGTCCTTAACATTGGGCTTACACCTCCACATCATAAGGCTGATAATCTTTTCTAAGGGGATACCCTTTCCATTCCTCACCAAGTAAAATCCGCTTTAAATCAGGGTGTTCATAAAAGTTAATACCTAATAAGTCATACGCCTCACATTCTGGCCAATTTGCTCCTGACCATAATGGGACCAATGATGGAATAACGGGAGAATCCCTATCAAGTTTCACCTTCAAGGCAACTGATTGGTTCATTTTGAATGAATGTAAATGTACATAGATTTCCATATGGGTTTCAAAGTCCGTACCATGAAGTTCCGATAAATACGAAAAGTTAAGCTGTTCATCGTACCGCAGAAATTTTGCTATTGAGAAATATGTATCCGGAATAGCCACTATAGTGGGCACATCTTTTGATAATCTATTAATATAGTGCTCTAATAATGCCCCTTGTCCTACATGGCTCTCAATAGCAGAAACGATTTGATCGAGTTTCGACTGATTTGGGGAAAGTTCGCTAGGGGTGTTAACTTCCTCGCTTTCCTTTACAGCAGTCCTGTTCTTCGCAGCAGTAGCCGCTTTCGCTTTGGCAGCGGCGGCTGCCTTCGCCTTGGCTGCTGCCGCCGCCTTTTGCTTCGCTATATCCATTTCGCCTTCCGGCTTTTCCGCCGCTTC